>NZ_JBEZZF010000044.1:0-48652 GCF_040639055.1 Promicromonospora sp. NPDC023987
TCTTTCGCGCGCCCCCGCCCCTCTCCTCTCCCACCGCGCCCCCCCCCCCCCGGGCCGCAGGCCCTCCACCAGGCCCCACCGTGCCCACCGGCACGGCAGCCAGAACGCCGGCGCCGCTAGTTGCGGTTGATCGTGAACGTCGACGTCTCGTTCACGATGTCGCGGTAGTTGTTCTCGAACGTCAGGTTGTTGAACGTCACCGAACCAACCGCCGGACCCTGTCCTGCCTCCGGCATCGGGTTGGCCCAGAGCCCGTACCCGGACCGGTCGTCGTACTGGTCTCCGCTGCGCTGCGCACCGGAGACCGACACGTCGGTGAACACGGTGTCCTGGATCGGGTTGACCGGCTGGCCGCCGACGTACTGGGTCTGGAACATGATCCCCGAGTACGTCGGGTCAGTGATATCGAGGTCGTTGATCCTGATCGCAGTGAACGGCTTCGACGCCGAGAACAGCCACACTGCCGGGAACACCTGGTCACCCCAGAAGTGGCCGCCGGAGCGCACCACCGAGATGCCCTCGAAGGTGGTCGGCGCCGGGCCGAACCCCTCCATCGGGTACCCGAAGTCCAGCGAGCTGATGGTCACGCCGGAGTAGACGAGCGTGTCCGCGATGTAGATGTTGCGGAACGTGTTGTTCTGCCCGCCGTAGACCGCCAGTCCTGCGGCCCGCCACGTGTTGGTGGACGTCAGGTTCTCGAACACGTTGCCCTGCTGGCCGCTGCCTCCGGCATCGGTCGCGGCGAACAGCGCGAACGAGTCGTCCCCTGTGCCGCGCGCCTGGTTGTTGTGCACGTGGTTGTTCGCACTGCCGTTGGTCATGTTCAGCGCGTCGGCGAACGTGTTGCGGATCCGGGAGTCCTTGATCTCCGAGTCGTCCATGTTGGCCGCCCAGAACATGCAGATCATGTGCTCGACCCAGATGTTGTCGATGGTCATGTCGGAGATGTTGGCGAAGTCGAAGACCTTTCCGGGCCCGTCGATCCGCGACGTGTAGTTGCCGAAGTAGGCGAAGTCGCGGAACGTCGAGCCGTTCGCCGTCCCGTCCGCCCGGAACCCGATGTCGGTGTTCTCCTGGCCGGCCGGTGCGTGGAACCGCGTGAACCACGGCCCAGCGCCCACGATGTCGGCCGCCTTGCCGTAGACCTGGAACTTGCTGGCGGTCTGGTAGTCGCCGGCGGGGAGGTAGACGCCGGCCAGGCTGCCCGTCGAGTCCATCCGGAACCGGTCGAGCGCGTCCTGGACGTCCTGGTGCGAGAACCCGTCCGGCTCCACGTACCGGGCCGGGTCCGGGTTGGCCTGCGGCGTCGCCTGCTCCAGGTCGACGAAGTCGACCGTGTACCGGCTGGTGTTGCTCGCCGTCTTCTGCAGCCTGATCGTCGAGCCCGCTTCGACGGTGGTGCCGAGCAGGGTGTTCGCCTCGTCGTAGATGTGCCGCGGCGCGCCCTGGCCGGGCTGGTTGCCCGGGTTCGCCTCGTTGCCGTACAACCAGGCGTAGCGGGAGGTCAGGTCGATGTTCTTGAGGAACTCGCCGTCCACGTAGACCGCGAGCGTCGCGTTGGTGCCGCCGCCGCCTGCGGCGTCGGGCATGGAGAACCGCACCACCAGGGAGTTGGCCGACGCGCGCGTGGTCCACTCGACGTAGGCGCCGGTCTGGTCGAGCGTGACCGCCCGGCGCCCGGACGCCTCGCCAGCGAGGTCACCGACCACGCGGTTCGGCCCGACGGCGACGGCCCCGCCGCCGGCGACCCCGTCCTCCGCCTCGTAGGTGTCGAACGGCATGTCCGCACCCCGGCCGATGAACAGGGACTGCGTGACCTCGTTGTTCGCCCGCTTGGCCGCGACCTCCGTCGAGTCGGGGGCCGCGGTCACGGTGACGTCGTACGCGCCGTCGGCGGCAGGCCAGGTGCCCAGGTCCACGCTCTGGCTGGTGCCGCCCGCGGCGATCGTGCCAGAGACCGAGGCGGTGAGGGTGCGGACCACCGAGCCGGCGTCGTCCCGCACCGTGAGCGTGAGGTCGTGCGGGCCAGAGCCCGTGGCGAGCGTGCCCCGGTTCGCGATCCGTGCCGAGAACGTCACCGTCTCGCCGGCCGCCGGCGTGGTCGGGGTCCAGGACACCGTCGGCACCAGGTCGGAGCTCGCGATCTCGGTCACCACCAGCGGGTCCGGGTGCGCGTAGGCGTTGTCGCTCTCGGACTGCTCGGCGACGGCGTCCGACGGGTCGACGGCAGCCCCGATCTCGTACGAGCCGGCCGCCCGCGCGCCGATGTCCGCGGTGACCGTGGCCTCGGCGCCCGCATCGAGCGCACGCACCTCGCCGGTGGCCACCTCGTCGCCGTCGACCGTGAACGAGACGCCCGTCGCGCCCGATGCCTCGGTCCCGATGTTCTTCACGACGGCGGACAGGGTGACGTCGTCGGACTCCGTGGGTGACGCCGGGTCCGCGGTGACACCGGTGACCGTCAGGTTCGGGTTCGCCGCGGGAAGGCCGAACACCTGCAGCTCGGCCACCTGCCCGTTGCCCGAACCCGTGTTGCCGGTGAACCGCAGCCGCACCTCCTGCGCGGTACCGGTGACGGGAACCGTCACGGTGTTGCCCGTCGCGGGGTCGAAGGCGTGACCGGCCGACGGCGCGAGCGTGGCCCACGCGTCCCCCGCACCCGTGCGGCCCTGCACCTCGAAGGTCTGCGTACGCGGCCCCCAGGCGGTGGCCGGCGGCAGCTTCACGACGACGCCGCTCAGCTCGGCCGCCGACTCCAGCGCCACCGCCAGCGTGCTCGGATACTGCCCGCCCGCGCCCTCCCAGTACGTCGAGGTGTCCCCGTCGTTGGCGTTCTCGGCGACGTAGGTCCACTGGGTCGACGACGCCTCAAGGGTGCGGCCTTCCGCGAGGTCGGTCCCCTCCACCGGCTCGTCCGGGTCCGGAGCGGCCCGCGTGCCGCGCACCTCGAGCTCCGACAGCTGGCCGGCGGGCCAGCCGCTGTTGGCGGTGACGGTAACCCGGAGGTAGCGCGCCTCGGTGTCCGGGACGTCGATCGTCACCGTGTTGTCCGACGCCGGGTCGAACCGCCGCTCGGCGCTCGCGGCCAGGGTGGTGAAGGTGGAGCCGTCCGCGCCGGCCTGGACCGACAGCGTCTGGGTGCGGGCCTCCCAGGTGCTGGGGAGCCGGAGCACCACCTCCTCGACGGTCGCGCCGGTGCCGAGGTCGACCTGCGCCCACTGCGGGAGGCTGCCGTTGGTCGACTCCCAGTAGGTCGCCTGGTCGCCGTCGGTCAGGTTGTCAGCGAGGTAGGGCGCGTTGTTGCTGCTGGCTGCGGCGGGGGCGTCGGTGGAGAGGACGCCGGCCGCGGCGACCGCCGGCGTGGGCACGAGGATCACGGCCGTCAGGGCGGTGGTGGTGAGCACGGACAGGAGAGCGGGAGCTGGTCCCGGTCTGCGCCCATGGCCCGGTACATGGCGTGGCGTTGCGGAGCGGAACATCGTCGTCCCCGATCTCCCGTCCTCTTTGACGGGGTCGTCACCAGGATGGATCTTCGGTCCTTGCTGTATGTCCGTCGATAATCACGCGTTACTCTGTCGAGTTCTTGCGTTTGAGTGTTCCGGACATTACTGACGCCGACGCGCGGGCGTCAAGGGTTCGCCGGTGCGGACCGTTCGGGCGGAGCCGTTCAGGACGTACGCTCGGGCCGAAGCCGAGCGACCTGGAGCACCTGTGACCGACCCCGCATCACACGCCGACCTGTCCGCGAACCTGCCCGCGGGGCCGCCCGCCGAGCTGCCCGCCGAGCTGCGCGATCGGGCCGCCGCGCTCGACGCGGCAGATCCGCTGGCCCGGTACTGCGACCTCTTCGCCCCGAGCGACGGCCTGGTCGCATACCTCGACGGCAACTCGCTCGGCCGGCCGCTGACCGCGACCCGCGAGCGGCTCGCGTCCTTCGTGGACGGTCCGTGGGCCGCACGCCTGATCCGGTCGTGGGACGAGGGCTGGATGGACGCGCCGACCGAGCTCGGTGACACCCTCGGCCGGGTGGTCCTGGGCGCCGCACCAGGTCAGACCGTCGTCGCCGACTCGACGACGGTGCTGCTCTACAAGCTGGCCCGCGCCGCCGTCGACGCGCGGCCGGGGCGCAGCGTGATCGTCGCCGACACCGAGAACTTCCCCACCGACCGGTTCGTGCTCCAGGGCATCGCCGCCGAGCGCGGCCTGGAGCTCCGCTGGATCACGCCAGACGCCGAGGGGGGCGTGACACCGGAGGAGGTGGCCGCCGTCGTCGGGCCGGATACCGCGCTGGTGCTGCTCAGCCATATCGCGTACAAGTCCGGCTACGTCGCCGACCTCCCTGCGATCACGCGGATCGTGCATGACGCCGGGGCGCTCGTCCTGTGGGACCTCTGTCACTCCGCGGGCTCGGTGCCGCTGGACCTGGACGCCGACGGCGTGGACATCGCCGTGGGCTGCACGTACAAGTACCTGAACGGCGGGCCCGGCTCACCCGCCTTCGCGTACCTGGCGACAGGTCTGCAGGACGAGGTGCGACAGCCGGTCCAGGGCTGGATGGGGGCCGCCGACCCGTTCGCGATGGGACCCGAGTACGAGCCCGCCAGCGGGATCCGGCAGCTCATCAGCGGCACGCCGCCGGTGATCGGGATGCTGCCGATGCGCGACATGCTCGAGCTCGTCGAGGAGGCCGGGATGCCGGCGGTGCGCGCGAAGTCGCTGGCGCTGACCGGGTTCGCGATGGAGATCGCCGACGAGTACCTGACCGGGGTTCGGGTGGCCTCGCCGCGTGACCCGGAGCGCCGGGGGAGCCACATCATGCTCGACCACCCGGACTTCAAGCGGGTCGTCGCCCAGGCCTGGGAGCGTGGCGTGATCCCGGACTTCCGCCCGCCGCAGGGCCTCCGGGTAGGCCTCTCCCCGCTCAGCACGAGCTACATGGAGGTGGCGGCAGGCCTCTGGCAGATCCGCACCCTCCTGACTGACCGCCGTCGTTGAGTGCTGGGTATCTGTGGGGTCGAAACGTTCTGATCCCGCAAATACCCAGCACTCAACGGGGTGGGAGGTCGGGGAGGTTGCTGCGGAGGACCTTGCCCGTGGGGTTGCGGGGGAGCGACTTCAGGAAGTGGACGTCGCGCGGGAGCGAGAAGCGCGGGAGCCGGCCCCTGAGCCGGTCGACCAGGGCCTCGGCGGTGAGCGCCGCGCCGTCGTGCAGCACCACGAACGCGGCGAACCGGTTGCCGAACGTCTCGTCGGGCACGCCGAAGACGGCGACGTCCGCGACCTCGGGCATCGTGGTGATCGCGTCCTCCACGGGACGCGGAAAGACGTTCTCGCCGCCCGAGACGATCATGTCGTCGGCCCGGCCCAGCACGTAGAGGCGGCCTGCGGCGTCGAGCCGGCCGCGGTCGCCGGTGGCCATCAGGTCGCCGAACATCTGCTTGCCCGTCCCGTTCGTGTACCCCTCGAACAGCATGCCGTTGCCGACGCAGATCTGGCCGACGTCGCCGCGGGGTACCGGCCGGCCGTCGTCGTCCAGGATGCCGATGCGGGTGCCCAGGGGCGGGCGGCCCGCCGTCGTCGGCTCGGCAGCCAGGTCCTCGGGCGTGGAGATCGAGGCCCACGAAGCTTCCGTGGAGCCGTACAGGCCGTAGAGGACCGGGCCGAACTCGTCGAGGAACTGGGTGATGCGCGCGGCCGGCATGGCCGAACCCGAGTAGGCGACGACGCGGAGCGACGACGTGTCGTACCGTGCCTTCACCTCTGGCGGCAGGTCGAGAATGCGCTGCAGCATGACGGGCACCACGATCAGGGCGGTCACCCGCCGCTCCTCGATCGTCCGGAGGACCTGCTCGGGGTCGAACCGCCGCCGCAGCACCAGCTCGGCGTGCAGAGCCATGCCGAGCTGCAGGGCGGCGAGCCCCCAGGTGTGGAAGATCGGCGTGGCGATCATCATCCGGTCGCCGGCCCGCAACGGGATGACCGACAGCAGCGACGCCGCCTCGCTCAGGCCGTGCGGTTGTGGACGGCGGGCGCCCTTCGGTGTGCTCGTGGTGCCCGACGTCATGACGACCGTCCGGCCGGGCCGCTCCGGCACGGGCACCCTGGCCGGGCGGCCGGGGCGGCCGGGGCCGCCGGGGCCGCCGGCGGCGATGAGCTCGGCGAGGTCGGAGGTGCCGTCGTCGGTCCAGGTGGTGCGGACGCGTAGGTCGGCGGGCAGGTCGGGCTCCTGGTCCAGGAACTCCTGGTCGGCGAGGAAGAGGGCCGGCCGCTGCTCGGCGACGACGTCCGACACCTGGACGGGGGACAGGCCGGAGTTGCAGAGCAGCGTGGTGGCGCCGAGCTTGGCCAGCGCCACCATGGCCTCGATGAGGCCGCCGTGGTTACGGCACATCACGGCGACGGGGGTGCCGGCGCCGACGCCCAGGTCCTTCAGGGCGTTGGCCAGCCGGTCGGTGCGCTCGTCGAGCTCGCAGAAGGTCGAGCTGCGCCGGTCGTCGACGACCGCCGTCTGGTGGGGGGCGCGCACAGCACTCGCGCGGTAGCCGCCCGCGATGGACGGGCCCCAGGTGATGAGCTGCCAGATGGCGCCGACGTCCCGGTGCACGCGAGGGCCAGGGGCGAGGACGCCCGACCGGACGAGGTGGAAGCCCTGGTTGAACAGGTTCTCCCTGCGGTCGACCTGCACCAGGCTGCCGGTCCGGACCTGTGTCGCGCTGGTACTCAGCACTTCGCCTCCCGTGGCTCGCCTCTATTGCAGTCGCATTCAATAGCAACCTGGTCCCTGAGGCAAGCGTTAGGCGGCGTGACGATCTCCTTCGAGGCCTAAGTCGCTCCGCTTTGCGGCCGCTCAAAGCGAAGAAACTTAGGCCTCGAAGGGCAGGGCGGGCACGTCAGCGCGGCGGTCCGGTGAGGGAGAGGGCCAGGGCGCCCAGGGACTTGAGGGTCTCCTCGGCGGCCTGCTCGTCGTAGCCGCGCGTGCAGACCGAGACCACCAGGGTGTCCGGGCCCGGCTCGCCCACGAACGCGACGTCGTGCCGGATGCCGTCCACCCAGCCGGACTTGGAGCCGAACGGGACGCCGTGCGGCACTGCGGCGGTCAGCTGGCGGTCGGTCTGGCGCCCGAGCAGCTCGCACATCCAGCCGGTCCGTTCCGGGCCTGCGAGCTTCCCGGCGACCAGGGCCGACATGAGCAGGCACAGGTCGGCCGCCGTCGTCCGGTGCGAGGCGCCCGCCTGTTCCGCGGCCAGGTCCGAGTACTTGCGGCCGAAGACCGAGCCGGTCGCACCGGCGTCGGCCAGGACCTTGTTCACTGCGGGCAGGCCCACGCGGTCGGCGACCATGTTGGTCGCCTCGTTCGAGGAGACGGTGATCATGCGCTCGACGACGTCGCCAAGGGGCATCGGGGTGCCGTCGGGCGGGAGCCCCTCGTCGACGTCGTCGGGCTCGATGGTGTAGT
Organism: Promicromonospora sp. NPDC023987; assembly: GCF_040639055.1. Classification (NCBI taxonomy): domain Bacteria; kingdom Bacillati; phylum Actinomycetota; class Actinomycetes; order Micrococcales; family Promicromonosporaceae; genus Promicromonospora; species Promicromonospora sp. NPDC023987. Next base: position 7,457 of record NZ_JBEZZF010000044.1, read on the forward strand.
CGCCCGCGCCGGGTACCTGCGAGGTGAAGGTCCGGGTAGCCGTGCGGACCTCGTCGAGGCTCGCCGTCCCGGCGTCGAGCTCGCGGGCCGCCGCCACGAGCACCGCGAGCTTCACGGTCGAGGCCGCGTAGAAGTCCACGTGGTCCTGGCGCGCGGCCAGCACCTCGCCCGACGCCCTGGCGATCCGGTAGGCCACTACCGGGACCCCGTCGCTGTGCGTACCTGTCGACACCATGTCCTGGCTCCTTGCGTTGGTCGGTCCGGGCGGGTGCTGCCTACTTCGCGGTCTCGTGGACGACGTCGGACCAGGCACGGACGAGCGCCCGCGACTGCGCCTCGTTCTCCGCAGCGTGGACCATCGCCGCCGCGGCCAGCGCAGTCCGGTCGATGCCCGACTCCGCGAGCGCGGCCTCGTCCCACGTCGCGACGCGCTCCGGCCGTGCCTCGGGGTGGAACTGCAGGCCCCACGCCAGGTCGCCCACCCGGAAGGCCTGGATCGGGCAGTCCCCGCTCGAGACCAGCAGCGTCGCCGTCGGCGGGAGGCCGGTCACCGAGTCCTCATGGTTCTCGATCATCCACAGCGGCTCGTCCGGGACGCCCGGCAGCGCACCGAAGACCGGGTCGTCCGACGCCGCGGGGAGCACCGTGAGCGGGCACATGCCGCGCTCCGTCTCGCCCGACCGAGCGGTCACGCTGCCGCCCGTGACGTGCGCCAGCAGCTGTCCGCCGAGGCACAGCCCGAGCACCGGCACGCCGTCGGCCAGCGCCTCCGTGGTCAGCCGGCGCTCGCGGGCCAGGAACGGGTGGTGCACGTCGTCGTCGGGCATGAAGCCGCCGCCGAGCAGGACCAGGCCCGCGAACCCGTCCAGGCTCTCCGGAAGCTCTGCGCCGGGGGTGAGGACAGGCTCGAGCCCGGCTTCGGGAAGCCACTGTTCGAGCCTGCCCATCAGACTGGTGGGCGAGTTCAGGACAACCAGGACACGCGTCATGCTTCGACCCTATGGGCCACCAGCTCTCGCGCGAAGTGGCAGGCCACCACGTGGGCAGCGGCGCCGGCCGGGGCGGTGCCGGGAGTGCTGGGAGCGCCCCCGTCGTGGCGCGCGACCAGCGCGGGTACCTCCGTCTCGCACACCGACGGGACCAGGCGCAGGCCGGATCGGCCCGTCGGTGTGCCGGACGCGTCCGGACCCGGGCCTGCCTCCGGCAGCGTCGGGGCGAGCCAGCAGCGCGTGTGGAACGGGCATCCGGACGGCGGGTCCACCGGAGAGGGCGGGTCACCCTCCAGGACGATCGTGCCGACGGCGCGGGTCGACGCAGCGTCGTCGAGGGCGGGGGCGGCAGGGACCAGCCGGACCGACGGGTCGGGCACCGGCACCGCCGACAGCAGCGCCTGCGTGTACGGGTGCTGGGCCGTGTCGTACACGTCGGCCTCCGGCCCTCGCTCGACGATGCGACCGAGATACATCACCGCGACGTCGTGGGCGATGTGCCGCACCACGCCGAGGTCGTGCGCCACGAACAGGTACGACAGCCCCAGCTCGGCCTGGAGGTCCTCCAGGAGGTTGATGACCTGGCCCTGCACCGAGACGTCCAGCGCGGAGACGGGCTCGTCGCACACCAGGATCTTGGGCCGCAGAGCGAGCGCGCGGGCGATCCCGACGCGCTGCCGCTGGCCGCCCGAGAACTGGTGCGGGTACCGGTTCGCGTGCTCGGGGTCGAGACCGACGAGCTCCAGCAGCTCGCCCACGGCGGCGCGCCGTCCGCCCGCCGGGTCGATGCCATGGATCGCGAACGGCTCGCCCACGATCTCGCTCACCGGCATCCGCGGGTTCAGTGACGTGTACGGGTCCTGGAACACCATCTGCACGTCGCGGCGCAGCTGCTTGCGACCGGCTCGGGACAGGTGCAGCACGTCCTCGCCGTCCACGAGCACCTGGCCGCTCGTCGGCTTCTCGATACCGACCAGCACGCGGGCGAGCGTCGACTTGCCCGAACCGGACTCGCCCACCAGACCGAGGCTGCGGCCGCGGTCCAGGCGGAGCGAGACGCCGTCCACGGCCTTCACCGCGGCGACAGAGCGGCGGAGCAGGCCGTTGCGGACGGGGTAGTGCTTGACGAGGTCACGCACCTCGAGCACGGGCTCAGTCATCACGTCCTCCGGTGTCGGTGAACGTAGGCATGGTCGCCTCATCGCCGGTTGTCGTGCGACGATCCCTACGTTCGACGGCGCCTGCGCCGTCAGCGGCGCCCGCACCGTCGTCGGCCGCCGGGTTTCTGCCCGCCATGATGTCCGCCGCGAAATGGCACGCCGACATCCGGCCCTCGGCCGGGACGGCCGCGGGCGGCACGTCCGTGCGGCACACGTCGCGGGCCGCGTCGCAGCGCGGGTGGAACGGACAGCCGGCCGGCATCGCGGCAGGGTTCGGCGGGCGCCCCGGGATCACGGACAGGCGCCCGGCACCCGAGGAGGACGGGATCGACCGCAGGAGCGCGCGCGTGTACGGGTGCGCCGGCGTCGTGTAGACGGGCACGACGGGTGCCTGCTCGACGGCGCGGCCCGCGTACATGACCGTGACGTCGTCGGCGACGCCGGCCACGACGCCCAGGTCGTGCGTGATCAGCACGAGGCCCATCTGCCGCTCTGCCTGGATCTCGGCGAGGAGCCGCAGGACCTGTGCCTGCACGGTGACGTCGAGGGCCGTGGTGGGCTCGTCAGCGATGAGCACGTCGGGATCCATCGCCAGTGCCGAGGCGATCATGACGCGCTGGCGCATGCCGCCCGAGAACTGGTGGGGGTACTCCTTGACGCGGGCCTTCGCGTTCGGCACCTTGACGAGGTCGAGCAGCTCGACGGCTCGCCTGCGGGCGTCGGCGCGCGACATCCCGCGCCGCGCCCTGAGCGCCTCGGTGAGCTGGTAGCCCACGGTGTGCACGGGGTTCAGCGCGGCCAGGGCGTCCTGGAACACCATCGCCACCTGGTCGCCGCAGCGTGCTCGGTGCTCCTTGCGGCTCAGGCCGAGCAGGTCGGTGCCGGCCAGGTGGACGCTCCCGCGCGCGACGTGCGCCGTGTCCGGGAGCAGACCAAGGACGGCCAGCGACGAGACGGACTTGCCCGAACCGGACTCGCCGACGATGGCGAGCGTGCGGCCGGCCTCGACCCGGTAGGACAACCCGTCGACGGCGCGGACCGGGCCGTCGGGCGTCCGGAACTCGACGGTCAGGTCGGTGACCTCGAGGAGCACGTCGCTCGGTGCTGCCCCGGGGGCGGAGCCGGATGCGCCGTTCGGCACCGGCCTCGTGACGGCGCTCATGCCGTGAGCCTCGGGTCGAGGGCGTCGCGCAGGGCGTCGCCGAGCACCACCAGCGCCAGCACCGTGGCCACCAGGCAGATCAGGGGTGCGAGCAGGATGTGCGGCGATCCGCCGAGCACCCACTGCGAACCCTGCTCGATCTGGATGCCCCAGCTCGTCGCGGGCGGGCGCACCCCGATGCCCAGGAAGGACAGCACCGCCTCCGCGCTGATCACGCCGGCCACCGACGTCGGCAGCAGCGCCGTGACGGTCCCGATCGCGTTCGGCAGCACGTGGCGGACCATGATGCGCAGGTCGGAGGCGCCCAGTGAGCGTGCGGCGGTGACGTAGTCAAGGTTCTTGGCCTCCAGGGTGCTGGCCCGGACGTACCGGGCGTACGGCATCCAGCCGAACAGGATCAGCACGACGGCTGGCAGCAGGATCACGTTGAACGTCCCCGCACCAAGGTCGACGCCCTTGAACAGGGAGAGCACCAGCAGCGCCGCCAGCAGCAGCGGAACCACCAGGAACACCTCGACGGTCCGCGAGATCAGGTAGTCCACCCAGCCGAGGTAGTACCCGGCGAGCAGCCCGAGGGTGACGCCGATGACCACCGAGACGCCGACGACGACGAGCGCCAGCAGCAGCGACGGTCGGACGCCGTGCACCATCGTGGCCAGCACGTCGCACCCGAGCGCGTCGGTGCCGAGCGGGTGCTCGCTACCCCAGCCCTGCGGGTCCGTGCGGGCCTCCCGGATCGGGCACGATCGCGGGCTCGTGGTGGTGAACAGCTGGGGGAACGCGGCCATCACCGCGAAGACCAGCAGGACGGCGGTCGCGATGATCGTGTCGGGCCGTCGGCGCAGCGTGCGCCAGGCCTCGCCCAGCGGGTTCGACGGTGTACCGGCCGACCCCGTCGTCGGCGTGGGGGTGGCTGCGTCACTCATAGCGAATCCTCGGGTCGAGCAGGGCGTAGGCGATGTCGACGACGATCATCACGACGACGGTCACGGCGGCCAGCAGGGTCACGATGCCGAGCACGAGCCCGACGTCGTCGTCCCGCACGGCGCCCCACAGGACGCCGCCCATGCCGTAGATGTTCATCAGGCCCTCGGTGATGACGGCCCCGCCGAGGGCCTCGGTGAAGGTCAGCCCGATCGCTGTCACCACGGGCACCGACGAGTTGCGCACGACGTGGTGCACGACGACATGGCGCTCGGCCAGCCCCTTCGACCGGGCGGTGCGCACGTGGTCGCCCTGGTAGGACTCGAGCTGGCCGGCGCGGACCAGGCGGATGAACGCCGCCGACCCGGCCAGGCCGAGGAGGATGCCGGGCACGACGACGGTGGCCCAGGGGTGCTCGGGGTCGAACGACGGCTTGAACCAGTACGGCGGCCAGCTGTTCTCGCCGAACGTCCGTTCGGCCCACCCGTTCAGCGGCACCGCGACGACGTACCGGTAGACGATCAGCAGCACGAAGACCGGGAACGCGTCGATGAGCACCGACGTCAGCCTGATGCCGTGGTCGCTCGGCGAGCCGCGCCAGCGCGCGGCGACGGAGCCGAGCACCATGCCGAGGGCGAGCCAGGTCACCAGGACGACGCAGAAGAGGCGGATCGTGTTCGGCGCCGCCGCCGCGACGATGTCCGAGACCTCGCGCCCGCGCAGGTTCGTGCCGAAGTCGCCCTGCGCGTACTGGCCGAGACGCTCGACGAACGGGCCGAGGCACGGGTCGCCCACCTGGTCGAAGCAGGGGTCGTCGAGGTTGAAGCGCTGCTCGACGGCAGCGACCTGCGCCGGGGACGGGATCTTGTCCCCGAAGAACGCCTGCGCCGGGTTGCCGTTGAGCTGGATGGCGACGGTCGTGAGCAGATGCAGCAGCAGCATCACGAGCAGCAGCGTGCCGACCGCCTGCAGCACACGCCTGAGGATGTAGCGACCCATGGCCTACTTTCGTGCTGGTCTCTGTCGTGGGCGTGACCCTTGCCCCTGGAAGGGAAACGGGACGCAACGGTCACGCCCACGACGAAGGTGGCTTACTCGGTGATCTCGATCTCGCGCAGGATCGGCGCACCCGAGAACGGGTTGAGGATCACGTTGTCGAGCCGTTCGCTGTAGTACGTCGCGCTGAAGCTCCAGGTGAACGGGATGGTCGGGAACTCGTCGGCGAGGATGCCCTCCGCCTCCTGGTAGAGCGCCACCGCGTCGTCGAGCGTCGGCGCGGCGTCTGCCTCGTCGAGCTTGTCCTCGAACTCCTTGCTGTACCAGCCGAACTGGCTGTCCTTCGCCGAGCCGGACGCGTAGAAGCTGAGGTAGTTCTCGTTCAGCGGGTAGTCGGGGAACCAGTTGTTCCGGAACATGCCGTCATAGCCCTGTGCGGCCCGGGTGCTGAAGTAGTCCGGGTCGACGTTGAGCTCGTAGGGAATGCCCAGCACCTCCTCGATCGAGTTGCCGATCGCGGTGAAGCGCTCCACCTCTGCCTCGTCGTCGCCCAGGCTGATCTGCAGCTTCTCGCCCTCGGGCCAGCCGCCGGCCTTCTCGAGCGCCGCCTTGGCCGCCTCCGGGTCGAAGGTGCACCACTCGCAGGTGCCGGCCTCGCCGCCAGGGACGCCGCCGGGAACCACCCAGGAGTCGGCAGGGATCGCCTGACCGGAGCCGAGCGAGGCGACGATGCCCTCGCGGTCGATCGCCATCGAGATCGCCTTGCGGAACTCCTTGTCGTTCCACGGGCCGTCCGTGTACCCCGAGAAACCGATGTAGGTCAGGGCGGAACCGGGGCGCTCGACGTACCGCTCGGCGAGCTCCGGGTCGTTCTTCGCCGCCTCGACCTCGGCGGTCGGCGGGAACGAGATGTCGATGTCGCCGGACTTGAAGTCGGCCCAGCTCGCGGTCTCGCCCGCCGAGTACTCGGTCCAGTGGATCGAGTCGTACTCCGGGGTCTCTTCCAGCGGGTAGTCGGCCCACTTCTCGGCGGTGAGCTCCTGACCCTGCTGCCAGTCGGTCACCTGGAACGGACCGTTGCCGATGGGCGTCTTGGCGCACGCTTCGACGTCGTCCAGGCACTCCTGGGCGATCGGGAAGAAGCCCGTGTAGCCGAGCATCGTCGCGAAGCCCGCGAACGGGGAGCTGAGCGTGACCTCGAGCGTCAGGTCGTCGATGACCTGCAGCCCGGACAGCTCGTCCGCCGCACCCTCCTTCACGATCTCGTCGTTCTCGTCCGTCTCGGGCTGCATCTCTTCGTAGCCCTCGACGATGCTGAAGAAGTAGTTGGAGTACAGGCCGTTGTCTCCGTCGGCCGTGTAGTTCCAGGAGCGGGCGAACGCCTCGGCGTCGACGGGCTCGCCGTTCTGGAACGTGAGGTCCGGCTTGATCTTGATGGTCCAGACCGTGTTGTCCTCGCCTGCCTCGATGGACTCGGCCACGTAGTTGTACGGCTCAGTGGTCTCCGGGTCGTACCGGACCAGACCGTCATAGACGACGTCCAGGACGCTGATCGGGTCGTAGGACCCGGCATCGCCCGGAAACAGCGTCTCCATGTCCTGGCTGATCCAGGTCTCCAGCGTGACCGGACCGTCGCTCTGGGACTCGGTGTCGTTCGGGGTGCACCCGGCGACCGTCAGAGCCACGGCGGCACACGTAGCGACCGCGGCGAGCGGGCCCCTTTGTCCTACTCGTGCTTGCCTCACTGCTTGCCTCCCCATGTCGGCTCCCCGATCCGGGGGACGGGGAGATTTGGACCATATCGCCAGAGCGGGCCGGTTGCGCGAAAACTCGTGTTAACCGTCTGTAACGATTCGGCAAGGACCCTTCCCTCCGTACGCCGGACGAACCCGACGTCGGGAACGCGTGGGCCGGAGTTGTTTCCGTCGCGTGCCTGCGCGACGGAAACAACTCCGGCCGGATCGTCAGTGCCGGATCATCACTGTTCGGCACTGTTCGGCACTGTTCGGCACTGTCAGGCCGGGTCGGCCAGGATGACGGGGATGCGGAGGGCGGAGGGACGGTTCGGGCCGGTGTGGATGCGGTTGGTCCCGTTGAACCGTCCCACCGGGCGCTCCTGCTCGTCGGAATCCATCCGGACGTGGATGGTCTCGTTGTCGCTGGAGCTGATCTCCAGGAGGAGCTGGTCGCCGGGGGCGAGGACGATGCTGGTCGGCCAGACCTCGATGTCGACAGCGACGATCTCGTCCGGTACGAGATCCTGTTGTTCGTCGTGGACGAGGTACGGGCGGTACGGCAGCGACCTGTCGGGATCGGTCTTGCGATGTGACGCCCGGAGCCAGCCCTGTGCCAACGGCTGGACGGGCTGGTCCACCGGGTTGATCCCGAACACCTCGTCGCCGTCGGCGGTGATCTGGCGAAGAGTGACGTAGAAGTCCGCGTCCGTGCTGGACGACGACACCCAGAGCCGCAGGGCGATCGGCCCGGTGATCTCGCGGATGTCGTGGCCGGGCGGCAGCAGGAACGACGCGGTCCCTTCCGGCGCCGGGTACTCGACCATCCCGTCGCTCGCGGGACCCGAGTCGCCGAGCCGGAGATCGGTGGCGTCGAGGTACAGGTCCCGCCACTCGGTCCCGGTCAGCGGCCAGCCGGTGTCGTCGCGCCAGCTGATCCCGTCCGCGCCGCGCAGGGCGACCCGGACCGGAGGCTGGTCCAGCCAGCCCGTGTCCTCGCCCTTCAGGTAGTGGCCGAAGAAGCTTTCCTGCAGGGCCAGCGCCTCGGGGGAGTAGAACGGGAGGATGTGGCCGCCGACGAGGATCCGCAGCCACTTCTCGGACGAGGCGGCGTGCACGAAGCCCTCGATGTTCCCGCGGAGGTGCAGCATCAGGTTTCCCCAGTTGCCGACCGACACGAACGGGACCTCGATCTTGCCGAGGTCCGGCGTCCAGTCGGTGTAGGCGGCGTCGTCCAGCGGGTGTGCTCGCGACCTGTCGAACAGGTTGACGGCCTCCGACCCGGGGTTCCTGGCCGCGAGGATGCCGCCGCCCCACAGCCGCATGAAGTCCGCGTTGAGGATGCCGCCGTGCCGGATGAAGTCACGGTAGGCGTCGACTGCCCCCTCCCACGGCATCATGGCCGTGAGGTGCGGCGGCTGCAGGGCCGCGACGGTCCACTGGGTCATGGCGTAGAACGAGATGCCCAGCAGGCCGACCTTGCCGGTGCTCCACGGCTGGGTCCCGGCCCACTCGATCGCGTCGTAGTGGTCACGCGCCATCGCCGCGGAGAACGCGTCCAGCAGGCCCGGCGACGCACCCGAGCCGCGGGAGTCGACCCGCAGGACGGCGTAGCCGCGGGGCACCCAGTACTCCGGGTCGGGCGTCTCCCAGTTGAGGAAGACTCCCTTGCCGAGGGCGTCGTAGTAGTCCTTCTGCCGCGCCGCGAGGGAGAGGTCCTTGCCGTACGGGCCGAAGTTCATCAGCACCGGCGCCGCCGCGTTGTCGGCCGGGCGGTACAGGTTTCCCCGCAGTACGACGCCGTCGCGCATCGGGATCGGCACGTCTCGCTCGAAGATCAACGGCGCCGGCGGGTGCGCCGACGTCGGGACCGGGTCGTCGCTGAACACGTTGGCGCCGGTGCTCGGCTGTGTGCTCGTCCCGGTGCGGGGTACGGGGTTCGTCGTGGGCTGGGTCATCGCTTCCCCTTCGGCGGGCAGCTCAACAAAGGCTGCGGTGGAATAGTTCCACGATGGAATCTAAATGCTTCCATGGTGGATGTAAAGTGGCTGGGGATGTGGGGCTGCGCACAGAGCCGCCCACCGACTACGAGCGGGAGCGGGGATGACGGACCAGCGCGAGGGTGTCGAGGCCCATGAGGAGGCCGAGGGGCAGGCCGACCAGCGGGCACGCGTGCTCGACGGCATCAAGAGCTACGGTGCCGACTACGCGGACCTGCGGCGTGCCTTCGCCGGCTGGCTGCAGCTTCACCCCGGCGACGCCACCGCCCTGATCGAGATCGCCAACGACGAGAAGCGTGGCCGGCTGCTCACGCCGGCCCGCCTCGGCGAGCGCATCCGCCTGTCGCCCAACGCCACCTCGGCACTGCTCAACCGGCTGGAGGCCGCCGATCACGTGCGCCGCACGCACGAGCACCCCGACCGACGCGTGACCACCCTCCGCGCAGGCCCGCACGCGCAGGCCCTCGTCGCCGAGTACTTCGACCCGGTAGCCGTCCAGGTCAACGCCGCGATGGCGGACTTCCCCGACGACCTTCTCGCCCGGTTCGCCGACTTTCTCGAGCACCTCCATCACACCTTGCGTGACGTGCTGGCCGAGAAGCACGGCGAGGCGCGCGGCGAGCACGGGCAGGAACGTCACTGAGCCAACCAGGGGTCGGCGGTTGGCACCGCGGCGCCCGGGCAACGAAGTGCCCGGACGCCGCGGCTGCCGCACCAGCCGGACGAACGTGGTCAGGTGCCCGGCGGTATCCTCAGCGCCGGACCCGCACCGGGTCGCTCGTCGCCGTGGCCGTGGTGCCGTCAGCGGTTCGGGCCGTCACCTCGACGGACAGCTCGTGCCCGACGTCCCACGGCTTGACCTTGTACCGCTGCCCCTCGCCCGAGGACTGGCCGCCGCCTGCAGGGCCGCCGCCGGCGGCAGGCCCGCCGTGGCCGCCGGGCCTGCCGCCACCGCGTACGGGCTCGCCGTCCCGCAGCCAGCGGTAGGTGAACGTCGCCTCCTGCGACCACGTGCCCGGGTCGGCGGTGAGCGTCCTGCCCTTCGCCGGCCGCCCCTCGACCACCGGCGGCGTCAGGTTGGTCAGGCCCGGGGCGGCCACGAGCTGCCCCACGCCCCACCGGGCCGTGGACTGGTAGCCGGCCCCGGTCGGGTCCGCCCAGTTCCGGATGCCGGTCCGCGCGCCGTCGGCCGCGTCGTTGACCTGGAAGTCCAGACCGTGGAACGTGCCGAGCCCGCCGTAGGACAGCAGGTCGACGGACGCCTCGACGCGGTACCCGCCGTCGGTCAGCGTGGTAGCGCTCGCGACCCGTGCGCGCTGGGCCGCCTCGTCGCCCGTGCCGAAGGACACGGCGTTCTGCGCCGAGATGCGGATCTGGGTGTCGTCGGCCCGGTACCCGCCGTTCTTCGCGTTGCCCCCGTCCACATAGATCTCGACGGAGTCCTGGACCCACGGGTCGGATCCCGAGACGTCGACCACGGGGTCCGCCACGTCGGCCAGGACGAACAGCGATCCCTCGTGCCACAGCGTGCTGACGGTGGCGACCGCGCCGCCCGTGCCCTCGACCTCCTTGGTGGTGGTCACCACGCCCGCCGAGGCCCACAGCTTCTCGACGTCGCCGTCGACCACCGGCGCCTCGGCGGCCTGCGGCACCTCCAGGTACGACAGCTCCTCGACCAGCGTCAGGGTGCCCAGCGCACCGGGCGTGTTCCACGTGGTGGTCACGTCATCGCTGGTCACCCGGGCATCGAAGGCGGCGGTAGCGCCCTCTTCGAGGGACGCCGGCAGGTGCACGACGACGTCGTAGCCGCCCTCCCGCTCGGCCGCCACGGCGTCCGCGCCCTCCGCACCGCCGGTCACCGAACCGTCCCTGCCGACCACGTACTCCGCTGACCCGTCCCCGTCGTCGCCGAGGACCAGCGTGACCGCATCTGCCGGCGCCGGTTCGGCGTCGTCCACCGAGACGAACGCCGTCAGGTGATCGGGCGCCCAGCGCAGCTGGAAGGCGGCCTCGCCGCCGCCCGGCGCGTCGAACGTGTGCCGAGGCAGCCGGTCCCACACCGGAGAACCCGTCGCCGCACCGTCCAGCGGCACGTCGCCCGCGAACACGTTCACGGTGCGCAGGCGGGCCGGCAGCTCCGCGCCGACCGCCCCGTAATAGGCGGGCTTGGCCTGGTACTGGTCGTCGAACAGCAGCGGCGCACCGCTGTCGACCCGCCACGACCGGCCGTCGGTCAGACCCCACGCCGTCACGCAGAACAGGTCCTCCGCATGCGCACGGAACACGTCGAACGCGTCCTTGAAGTAGTAGCCCTGGTCGATCAGCCGGGCCTCGGTCACCGGAGTGCCCGTGGTGACGTCCAGCTCCGTGACGGCCTGCGTGACCGGCAGGTCAGCGAACCGCTCGATGGCCGCCTCCAGCGCGCTGACCGGCATCGCGAGGGACACGTGGAACTGGTGCCCCACGCCGTCCACCGGCACCCCGCGCTCCAGCAGCCGCTCCACCAGGGAGCGGTACCGGTCCTGCTTGCCGCCCTGCTCCGTGTTGTAGTCGTTGATGAACAGGGTCACGGGCCGGTCCGCGACCGTGTCCGACGGCGCCGCGGCGTACGTCTCGTTGAACGCCTCGTCCGCGTACTCGAAGGCCAGGTCGATGAAGTCCTCGCCCAGGATCCGGAACCACTCGCTGCGGCGCAGACCGTCCGCGTCCTCACCGCCGTCCGACACGACCTCGTTGACCACGTCGAACGCGACAAGCGGGTTGGTGTCCGAGCCGAACGGCCCGTAGTCGGTGCTCAGGTTCTCCGCGATGTCGAACACGTGGGTGCGCAGGCGCTCGCGGAGGATCGCCTTGCCCTCGTCGGTCGCCGGGAGCGGCTCGCCGGCGTCGTCCTGGAAGAACCACTCTGGGGTCTGGCTGTGCCACACCAGCACGTGGCCGTAGACCCGCAGGTCGTTCTCCTGCGCGAAGTCCATGAGCGCCGTCGCCTCGGGATGACGGCGGAACGCACCGTCATCGTCGTACCAGGCCTCGGGCTTCATGTGGTTCTCGGGGGTGAGCTGGCCGAAGTGGCGGTTCAGGAGCTCGGCCGCCGCGCCCGACGTCTCGCGGCTGTCGATCGCGACGCCCACCGGGAAGTCGACGGTCTCCTTGATACCGGTCAGGTCCTCGATCACGGGGCCCGACACCGGGGGAGTGCCCTGCGGGAACGTGAACTCCCAGCCCGCGGCCAGCCGCTCGGTGACCACCGTCCGCACCGCGGCCAGCGTGCCGGACCGGTCACCGCCGCCGTCGTGCGCAAGGACCAGCTCGCCCGCGACCATCGCGGTGCGCAGGTTGGCGGTGAGGGTGTCGACGTCCTGCGTCTCCCAGTCGGCGATCGTGTTCCGCACGGCGAGCGGCTGCATGCCCAGCTCCACGGCCACGCCGGGCGTGACGCCCCACGAGCCGTTCGGCGCGCGCCAGAACGGGACCTGCTGGTCCGGGTCGCCGAGTGCGTCGCGGATGATGCCGAGGTTCGCGACCAGGTCGGCGCGCACCTGGTCCTCGGTCCAGGAGCCCATGTCGGCGTACCCCGTCGAGTGGTTGCACAGCACGTGGCCGTCGGAGACGATCCGGCGCAGGATCGCGGCTCCGCCGTCGGCCTGGATGTTCTGGCCGATCACGCAGAACACGGCCTTGATGTCGTGCTCGGCGAGGAAGTCGAGCAGGGCGGGCGTGGTGCCGGGGTTGGGCCCGTCGTCGAAGGTGAGGGCGGAGACGTCGCCGCTGCCCTCCGCGAGGTAGACCGGTGTGGGTGTGGGGTTGATCGCGCCGCCGGGGACGACGTCGTCGGGCGGGGCGGTTTCGGAGGTGGTCACCATGATGTCGTCCACGAGGATCGTGTAGGGGGCGTCCTGGTCCGTGCTGCCGAGGTAGGCCTGCAGCTCGGCGGGGTCGGCGTCGCCGTCGGCCGTCCAGGTGCCGGTGACGGTGGTCCAGTCGGTGCCGATGGTCGTGTTGCCGACCCAGGCGTAGGCCGGCTTCATGACGAACCGGAGGTCGGCGCTGGTGGGCGCGGTCCCGGCCGGGTCGGAGGGCTCCGCGAGGCGGGCGCGCATGCTGAAGGTGTAGGTCAGGCCGGGCTGGAAGATCCCGGTGGGGGACTGGATGCCCTCGTAGTCGGCGGCTCGGGTGATGGCGAGGACGTTGCCGCTGCCCTCCTCGGCGGGGTCGGGCACTACCTCGAGGCCCGCGGCGCCGCTGGCGGTCCAGGTTCCGGTGGTGCCGTCCTCGAAGTCGACGGAGGTGACGACGGTGGATGTGGATGTGGATGTGGATGTGGCGGTGGGTGTGCTGGTGCTTGCCGCGGTCGCGGAGGCGGGTGCCACCGCCAGCGTCCCTGCGGCGACGAGCGCCGCTGCACCGGCGGCTGTGAAACGATTTCGCGATCTCAGAAGAACCGGGATGAAACGATTTCGACGAGGCATGTTGCGCTCCCTTGCGCGTGTCTCCGGGTGAGGTTCGAACGCCGGGCGACGGTGCACGGCGGACGTAGGGGCAGCGTAGCCAGACCACGCGCCGCCGTCGAGAAGCGACGGTCAGAGATATCCGCCGCTACCCAGGGATCGGGCCCGAAATCCATACAGTTCCGGGCCAGATCCCTGGGTAGAGGCGCACCATGCGCCCAGCGCCTGAACTACGCCGCCGTGAGGTCCTTCAGGGCTCCCTTCGCGATGCGCAGGCGGCGCGGAGTCCGCTTCGCGACCACCGAGTCGTGCGTGACCAGCACGATCGTCAGGCCCTGCTCCTTCCACAGGCCCTCGAGGAGGTCCACGATCTCGTCACGGGTCTCCTCGTCGAGGTTGCCGGTGGGCTCGTCGGCGAGCAGGACCTTCGGGTTCTTCACGAGCGCCCGCGCGATGGCCACCCGCTGCTGCTGCCCGCCCGACAGCTCACCCGGCAGGTGGTCGCCCCGGTCGCCGAGGCCCACCGAGTCCAGCGCGGCCAGTGCCCGTGCCGTCCGGCTCTGTCGCGGGAGCCTCGCCGGCACGAGCGCCGTCTCGACGTTCTCCAGCGCCGTCAGCGTCGGGATGAGGTTGAAGTTCTGGAACACGAACCCGATGGTCTCGGCCCGGGCCGCGGTCAGCTGGGCGTCGCTCATGCCGGCGAGGTCGGTGCCGTCGAGCTTGACGGTGCCCGACGTCGGCCGGTCCAGCCCGCCCAGCATCTGCAGCAGGGTGGACTTGCCCCCGCCCGTCGGGCCCTGGACGGCCACGAGCTCGCCGTCGCCGATGGTCAGGGACACGCCCTTGAGCGCGCGCACCACGCGCTTGCCCTGGCGGTAGGTCTTGGTCAGGTCGTCGATCTGGTACATGGTTCGGAGCAGCCTTTCAGGCGAGGGAACGGAGGGCTTCGACGGGGCGCAGCTTGGCCGCGCGCTGTCCACCGACGATCCCGGCGAGCAGGCCGCCCAGCACCGCCAGCCCGACGGCGGCGAGGACTATCCACAGGCTCACCGGCGCCTGGAGGACGACGTCGACGGCGCTGTCCGCGGCGTCGGCCAGGCCGACGGGGGCGGCACCGAAGCTGTCGCCTGCCGGTGCGGCCCCGCCGTCCCGCACCGCACCCTCGGGAGGCTGCCTGCCCGGGCCGCCCATGCTGAAGCCCCCGCCCGACGCGCCGCTCAGCGTGATGCCCGCGAGGTTGACGGCCCAGACTGTCAGCGCCCCGAGCGCGAGGCCCGCGCCGCCGCCGATCAGTCCCTGGACGACGGACTCCCCGGCGACCTGGCCCACCACGCGGTTCCTGCTCCAGCCGATCGCCTTGAGCGTGCCGAGCTCACGGGTCCGCCGGTTCACGCCCGAGACCGTGAACAGGATCGCGAGGCCGAAGGCCGCCGCGAGCACGATGGCGCTCAGCCACGTGCCGAGCGTGCCGATCAGGTCGGACGCCGTGGCGAGCGATCCGGTGACGCCCTCGGCGAGGTCGGACTGGGTGCTCACGGAGGCGTCGGGGAGCTCTGCCTCGATCGCGGCGGCGACGGCCTCCACGTTCTCGGCGGAGTCGACCTGGACGTAGACGTCGGTGACCTGGTCGGCGAGGTCGGCGAGGGTCGCGGCGACGGCGAGCGGGACGTAGACGTCGGAGGTCGTCGCGACACCCTCGCCGGACGAGGACGCGACGATGCCCACGATCTCCAGGTCCGTGCCGCCCACGGCGATCTTGTCGCCGACGGCGAGGTCCTCGGACGTGGCGTAGGCGCTGTCGACGACGGCGACGTTCTTGTCGCCCGCCTCCAGCGTCCGGCCGTCGGTGACCTCTGCGGTGGTCAGCGGCCCGACGGCGGCGGCCTCCGGGTCCAGGCCGGTCACCGTGAACTGCTCGATCTCGAAGGGGGCACCGCCGGACTGACCGCCGCCCTCGCCGGGCTCCGTCGTGGCGCCGCCGCTGCTGCCGCTGCTGCCGCTGTCGGCCGAGGCCCCGGGCAGCTCGCCGGAGAACGACAGGTTCTGCAGGTCCAGCGCGCCGGCGACTCCCGACACGTGATCGAGCCCGGAGATCTTCTCCAGCGCGGTGGCGTCGAAGGGCATCGCCCCCATCGCGGTGGTGAGGTGGTCCTCCTCGACGCGGGTGTCCAGGGCCTCGCCCATGGGCGCGCCGAGCTCTACTCTCCGGCCGCCTCCCTCTCCGGGTGCGCCGGGACCCTGCGTGACGGTGACGTCGGTGCCGACGCCGTAGACGGACTCGAGCACCTCGGACTGGGCGTCCTTGACGCCGGTCGAGACCGAGTTGACGACGATGACCAGCGCGATGGCGACCGCGAGACCGATCGCTACGACGACGGTCTGCTTCCGTCGGTTGCGCAGCTCTCTGCGCAGATAGGTGAAGAACATGGGCTCCTGCCAGGGTCGGGAGGGGACGTGCGAGACGTTGGTGTCCGCGCGGACCGCCTCGCGGGCCATGGCGCTGAGCCCTGGGGAAACGAGCGAGCGGGCGACGCGGGGGACTCCGGGAGGCGGTCCGCGCCGGACGACCGGAACGCTAGGCACGCACGCTGTGGTGGGCCTGTCGCCGACCTGTGGTGACCCTGTGAACCGGGGGCGTACGGCGTCGCCGTCCGCCCTGCCGGTCGGACGGTGAACGTGCGGTGGACGGTTGCTCGTCCGCTCGGCGGACGTTCTAGGCTGAGGGCCGTAACCTCCGAGCAACATCCTTAGAAGGAGATTCCGTGGCTAGCATCGAAGCCGTTGGAGCACGCGAGATCCTCGACTCTCGCGGCAACCCCACCGTGGAGGTAGAGATCGTCCTGGACGACGACACCTTCGCCCGTGCGGCGGTCCCGTCCGGCGCCTCGACCGGCGCGTTCGAGGCCGTCGAGCTGCGTGACGGCGACAAGAGCCGTTACCTGGGCAAGGGCGTCGAGAAGGCGGTGGCGGCCGTCAACGACGTGATCGCCCCCGAGCTCGTCGGATACGACGCCGAGGAGCAGCGCATCGTCGACCAGGCACTGCTTGACCTGGACGGCACCCCGAACAAGGGCAAGCTGGGCGCCAACGCGATCCTTGGCGTCTCGCTCGCCGTCGCGAAGGCCGCCGCCAAGAGCGCCGGCCTGGACCTGTTCCGCTACGTGGGCGGCCCGAACGCGCACGTGCTGCCCGTGCCGATGATGAACATCCTCAACGGCGGGTCCCACGCGGACTCGAACGTGGACATCCAGGAGTTCATGGTCGCCCCGATCGGCGCCCCGACCTTCCGCGAGGCGCTGCGCACCGGCACCGAGGTGTACCACTCCCTCAAGTCCGTGCTGAAGGAGAAGGGCCTGTCCACCGGCCTGGGCGACGAGGGCGGCTTCGCGCCGAACCTCGCCAGCAACCGTGAGGCGCTCGACCTGATCCTCGTCGCCATCGAGCGCGCGGGCCTCAAGCCCGGCGTCGACGTCGGCCTCGCGCTCGACGTGGCCGCGACGGAGTTCTTCTCCGACGGCGTCTACGCGTTCGAGGGCGGCAAGAAGACCTCGGACGAGATGATCGCCTACTACGAGCAGCTCGTGGCCGACTACCCGCTGGTCTCGATCGAGGACCCGCTGTCCGAGGACGAGTGGGACGCCTGGTCCGGGCTCATGAGCAAGGTCGGCGACAAGGTGCAGATCGTGGGCGACGACCTGTTCGTCACCAACCCCGAGCGCCTCGCCAAGGGCATCGAGCTCAAGTCGGCGAACTCGCTGCTCGTGAAGCTCAACCAGATCGGCACGCTCACCGAGACGCTGGACGCCGTGACGCTGGCCCAGCGCAACGGCTACACCACGATGACCTCGCACCGCTCCGGCGAGACCGAGGACACCACCATCGCGGACCTGTCCGTGGCGACCAACGCCGGTCAGATCAAGACCGGCGCACCCGCCCGTGGTGAGCGCATCGCCAAGTACAACCAGCTCCTGCGTATCGAAGAGGCGCTCGACGAGGCCGGCACGTACGCCGGCCGGTCGGCGTTCCCCCGCTTCCAGGGCTGAGTCGGCGGACTGCCGCCGGGCGCCGCGGTCGCCCGGGTCGCCGCGGCCGTCCCGGCCGCCGCGGAAGGTCCGTTCCGACCAAGCGGTCCGGCATGCGTCTCGCGTGAGACGCATGCCGGAGGGCTTGGTCGGGGCGGACTTTTGCGTTCCACAGGTTCGACACACGGCGCGCCGGAGGTAATGCCGGTACAAAGGCCCGGCGAATCGGCACAATCGACCCATGCCTTCCTCACGTCGCCCGGCGCGACCCTCGGGTTCGGCGCACGGCTCGGGTGCGCGCCCGTCGTCGACGCCGCGTGCGGGTTCGGGAGCCGGCGCCGCCGGTGCGAAGAAGGCCAAGGGGTCGGCGTCGTCGGCCAAGGGCAAGGCCGCGCCGAAGAAGCCGTCCGGCGCGACGGCCAGGGGGTCGGCAGCGAAGGGCACTGCTGCGAAGAGCGCCGCCGCGAAGGGCGCCGCCGCGCGTACCACGCCCGCGAAGGGCACGACGGCGAAAGGCGCCGGTCGGAAGCCCGCCGCGCCGTCGTCGAGTCGCCGGACCGCACCGGCACGGCCCGCAACCGCCCCCGCACGGTCCTCGGCACGCCCCGCAACCGCACGCCCCGCAACCGCACGCCCCGCAACCGCACGTCCCGGTACGGCAGCTCCGCGTGGCGCGCGGCCGGCGTCGGACGGGGGTGCCAAGCGGCCCACGCAGCCGCGCCGCCGTAGCGCGGTCACCGGCAGCGTGGCACCGCCCACGCGCCCGGCACGTGCGGACCGCAAGCGGGGCAGCTTCGGGCTCGTGCTCCCGGAGGTGCTGACGGTCCGGGCGATGGTCCTCTCCGTGGTGGTCCTTCTCGCGGTGGTGCTGCTGCTCCCGACAGTGCGCGCTGTCGTGACGCAGCAGGCAGAGCTGCGTGAGCTGCGCGCCGAGCTGAGCCAGCAGCAGGACCAGAAGGCGGAGCTCGAGACCGAGCTGGCGCGCTGGGACGACCGGTCGTACGTGATCGAGCAGGCACGGTCCCGGTTCCGGTTCGTCATGCCGGGCGACAAGGTATGGCGCCCGCTCGACACCGATGCGGTCCAGGAGGAGGAGCCGGCGGACGGCGTCGTCGAGCCGTCGCCAGGTACGGCCGAGGACAGGGACGCCCCCTGGTACACCAGCGTCTGGGACTCGGTGCGGATCGCGGGCGGCGAGGAGTAGGTCTGCTGGGTCCAGGTCGCGGACTGGGCGACAATGGGTGGGTGAACACCGCGACTGAAACCGTGTCCGACGACGATCTGCGCGTCCTGGCCGAGCAGCTCGGCCGCGAGCCGCGCGGCGTCGTGGGGATCGCGGCGCGCTGCGTGTGCGGCCGGCCGACCGTGGCACGCACCGCGCCCCGGCTGCCGGACGGGACCCCGTTCCCCACGGTCTTCTACCTGACGCACCCCGGCGCGGTCGCCGCCGCCTCGACGCTCGAGGCGAACGGTGTGATGAGGGAGATGACGGCGCGGCTCGAGTCGGACGACGAGCTCGCCGCCGCGTACCGGAAGGCGCACGAGCACTACCTCGCGCAGCGCGAGGCCATCGCGCACGTCGACGAGATCGCCGGCATCTCCGCCGGTGGCATGCCGACGCGCGTCAAGTGCCTCCACGTCCTCTTCGCGCACGCCCTCGCCGCCGGCCCCGGCGTGAACCCGCTGGGTGACGAGGCCCTGGCGCTGGCCAGGGACACCTGGCGCCCCGACCGCTGCACCTGCTGACCCCGCCCCCAGCTCTGGTCACGCCCACAACCACGTGAGGTTTCTCGCGGAACCGGCATGTTCGGTCCCGGACGGCCGGTCGCCTGGAAGAATCCTCGCGTGACTTCCTCTCGCGTGGCCGCGATCGACTGCGGCACCAACTCGATCCGCCTGCTGGTCGCGGACGTCGACGCCGCCGGAAACCTCACCGAGCTCGACCGCCGCATGGAGGTGGTGCGGCTCGGGCAGGGCGTGGACCGCACCGGTGAGCTGGCGCCCGAGGCACTGGCGCGCACCCTCGCGGTGACTCGCGAGTACGCGGCCGTGATCGAGGCCGCCGGAGCGCAACGGGTGCGGTTCGTGGCGACGTCGGCCACGCGCGACGCGCGGAACCGTGGCGAGTTCTTCGACGGCGTCCGCTCGGCGCTGGGTGTCGACGTCGAGGTCATCACCGGTGCGGAAGAGGCGCAGCTCTCCTTCCGCGGCGCCACCGGCGCGGTGGCGGAGGCGCACGCCGGCCCGTTCCTCGTCGTCGACCTCGGCGGAGGGTCCACCGAGCTGGTCCTCGGCACCGACTCGGTGGACGCGAGCGTCTCGATGGACATCGGATCGGTGCGGATGACGGAGCGGCACCTGCACAGCGATCCGCCGTCGGCCGCCGAGATCGCGGCAGCCCGCGCGGACGTGCGCAACCATCTGGACGACGCCGCCCGCGTGGTCCCGCTCGCGAAGACCACGACGCTGGTCGGGCTGGCCGGGTCGATCACCACGGTGACCGCGCACGCGCTGGGCCTGCCGGAGTACTCGCGCGAGCGCGTGAACCAGGCGGAGCTGCCGGTCTCGACGGTCCTGGCGTCCTGCGGGGCGCTCCTGGCCGCGCCGCGAGCCGACCGGGTGGCGATGGGATTTCTGCACCCGGGGCGGGTCGACGTGATCGCGGCGGGCGCCCTCGTCTGGTCCGAGGTGGTCACCCGCGTCGCGGCCGACGTCGCGGCGGCGGGTGGGTCGCTGACCAGCGTGGTGACGAGCGAGCACGACATCCTCGACGGGATCGCGCTGTCCATGGCGTGAGGGTCGTCATCGGATGAAGTTCGCGAGCACCGTCGCACTATTACGCATTGCGCGGTACCGTGCACCTCGTGGACACAACGCAGCTGCTCAAGGGAGTGCTCGACGCCGCGGTGCTCGCGGTCGTCGAGCAGGAGGACGGCTACGGGTACGACATCGTCCGGCGACTGCGTGCCAGCGGCGTCGAGTCCGGCGAGGCGTCCGTCTACGGCACCCTGCGCCGCCTGTACGCGGGCGGCTCGCTGACGAGCTACGTGGTGCCCTCGGAGTCCGGGCCCCATCGCAAGTACTACGGCATCACCCCGCACGGGCGGGAAGCGCTGAAGACGCAGCGCAAGGAGTGGCAGGAGTTCGCCGACACGGTGGCCGGACTTCTCGGCGAGAGGAACGAGGTAGCTCGATGAACACCATCACCAGCAGTGACGCGCTCTCGGCACACGTGCGCGGCTACGCGCAGGCGGTGCGTCTGCACCTGGCGGACCTCGGCCCGGAAGTGGCCGACGACCTCACCGACGGCCTGGAGGCGGACCTCACCGAGGCGGTCCTGGACGAGGCGGTCGTCCCCGCTGCCCCGGAGACCCACGTGTTCGACCTGTCGGCGCGCTTCGGGCCGGCCGACGAGTACGCGGCCGAGCTGCGCGCGGCGGCGGGCCTGCCGGCGTCGGTCCCCGCGCGGAGCGTCAGGCGGGGACCTGGCCGGGCGGTCGCGGGGGCCTGGACCGTCGCGTCCGAGCGGGTGCGCGCCGTGTGGCGGCCCGTGGCGAGCACCCCGGCCTGGACGGCGTTCGCCGAGCTCGCGCGGTCCCTCGCCCCGGCCTGGTGGATCCTGCGCGGCTGGGTCGCCGCGCAGGTCGTCATCTGGTCGTACGGGATCAACGACGTCACCCTCTGGCCGTCGTCGGCGGCCGGTCGCGTCCTGGTGGTCGCGGCGATCGTCGTGAGCGTCCAGTGGGGGCGCGGCAAGTGGGTTCCGCGCTGGTCCTGGTTCCCCCGCGCCGTCGCGGTCGCGTCGGTCGCCGCCGGCGTCCTCGCCGTCCCCATGGTGCTCGACGTCGAGGCGGACGCCGACCCGGTCATGGCCGGCGGCCTCAGCTACGACGCGGGGTGGAGCGACGGGTACTACAACGCGCAGATCTCCCAGGCGAGCACGGCGAGCGGTGCGCCCATGGCGGAGGCGGACGGCGTCTGGGTCGACGGCATGCAGGTCAGCAACATCTTCGCCTACGACGCGGAAGGCAACCCGATCCGCGACGTGCAGCTCTTCGACGACCGCGGCCGGCCCGTTCGGACCATCGACGAGAGTGTGACCTGGGACACCTGGTCCGTGCCCGACGTCGCCGGTTCCTGGAGCTTCCAGCCGGCCACCGCGTCCGACGGGCGCAGCCGCTGGAACGTCTTCCCGCTCAGCGCCGTACCCGCAGAGGAGCTCGGACTGGGCGCCGAGGGCAGCGGGTTCTATGACTCCGAGGGGTACGACGACCCGTATCCGCAGCCACCCACGGGGGTGCGGCCGCAGGACATGCCGTGGCCGTTCCTCAAGGCGCCGACGGCCATCGACGGCGATACGACGGTGGCCGGCTCAGGAGAGGCCGACGGGGCTGACGAGCCGGCGACCGGCGAGCCGTCGTCCGACGAGCCTGGCACGGGGCCGGCCGCCGGCGACCGCCCGATGAGCCGTACGCGGGGGGAGACGGTGCACCCGGGTGAGGCGCCGACGTCGGACACCGAGCTCCGGGAGCCGACGCTCGAGGCGACGCAGGCCGACTGACCCGGCCCGTCACGACGGACTTCCGCCGACCGGGAACTTCCGGTGGGGGTGGTCCGTTGTGGTGGCCAGAGGATCGAGGAAGTTCCTGCAACGGCGACGGCGGCGTGGTGTGCATCACGCACACGCCGCTCTTCGTCGTGTCGGTAGGGATGCGAAGCGCGCGGTACCCTGGGAATCATGCCTCAGAACGACCTGACCTCGGTCAGCCATGCTTCCGATACGGCGAGCACGCCGCGCCCGCGGAAGGTGCCGCGCATCGTGGTGCTCGGCGGCGGGTCCGTCGGCCTCTACGTGGCGCGCCGCCTGCGCAAGAAGCTGAAGAAGCGGGAGGCGGCCATCGTGGTCGTCGACCCGCGGCCGTACATGACGTACGCGCCCTTCCTGCCCGAGGCGGCCGCTGGGTCGATCGACGCCCGCGACGTCGTCGCGCCGCACCGCAAGGCCCTCAAGGGCATCGATGTGCTGCAGGGCAAGGTCAGCGGGATCGAGCACGGGCGCAAGGCCGTGAAGATCCAGCCCGAGGAGGGCGACGAGTACGAGGTGTCGTACGACCAGCTGGTCATCGGCCTCGGCTCGGTGTCGCGCACGCTGCCCATCCCGGGTCTCGCGGAGACGGCCATCGGCTTCAAGAACGTGGAAGAGGCCATCGCGGTCCGCAACCACGTCATCAACCGCCTGGACGTCGCGTCCTCCACGTGGGACGCCGACCTGCGCAAGCGCATGCTCACGTTCACGTTCGTGGGTGGCGGGTTCGCCGGTATCGAGGCCCTCGCCGAGATCGAGGACATGGCGCGCTACGCGACGCGCCAGTACAACACGATCGAGGCGTCCGACCTGCGGTTCGTCATGATCGAGGGTGCCGGCCGCATCCTGCCGGAGGTCACGGAGCCGATGGGCGAGTACGCGCTCGCCGAGCTGAAGAAGCGCGGCATCGAGTTCCACCTCAACACCTTCCTCTCGTCCTGCGTGGACGGGCACGTCGTGACGTCGACGGGCGTCGAGTTCGACACCGAGACGATCGTGTGGACCGCCGGCGTCAAGGCGAACCCGGTCATCAAGGAGGCCTCCGACCTTCCGTACGACAAGATGGGCCGCGCCATCGTGCTGCCGACGCTGCAGATCGCGACGGAGGACGGCGAGGTCGTCGAGGGCGCCTGGGCAGCCGGTGACTGTGCCGCCGTGCCGGACGTCAACAACCCCGGCAAGTTCTGCCCGCCGAACGCGCAGCACGCGATCCGTGAGGCCGTGCAGCTGGCCGACAACATCGTGGCGCTCTACAAGGACAAGCCCGCAGTCGACTACGACCACAAGAACCTTGGTGTCGTCGCGTCGCTGGGTCTGTACAAGGGTGTCGCGGAGCTGTTCGGCTTCGTCAAGCTGCGCGGGTTCCCGGCCTGGGTCGCGCACCGTGGCTACCACGTCATGGCGATGCCGACCGGTAACCGCAAGATCCGCATCCTGATCGGCTGGGTCGGACAGTTCCTCATGGGCCGCGAGCTGGTCTCGCTGGGCTCCTTGCACGACCCGCGCCAGGAGTTCCGCAGCGCCTCCGTGCCGCCGAAGCAGACGGGCGAGAAGGTCGAGCAGAAGGCGGAGTCGTCCGCCGAGCGCGCGGAGTCGGGTTCGAAGGGCTGACCCTCTGACGCTGGTCCGGGTCCGGGTCCGGGTCCGGGTCCGCGGCCATGCGATCTTCGGCGGACCATGCCATCTTCTGCGCCATCGACCTCTGGAACGCAGAACATGGCGTGGTTCGCGGAGGATCGCATGGCCTGCGGTCGTTTGTGCGGAGGCTCGGTAGTCTCTGCGGTGCGCCCCCATAGCCCAACTGGCAGAGGCAGCCGGCTTAAACCCGGCACAGTCCCGGTTCGAATCCGGGTGGGGGCACCGCTGTCCGGCTTGTCCTACTTACTGCCGTATCGGTAGGGTTAACCCACGTTTCCAGGTGGGGGGTTACCGGGCGTAGCCCGGAGGCTGGCACCCTGCCGGAGCGGCGGCCCGGCTCGCAGACTGGATGCAGAGCGACGGACCTCCACCAAGGAGGTCGCGCATCCAATGACGGGAATGACATGCGAGCCCTGAAGTTCATCGGTAAGACCCTGGCGGGCCTGCTCGTCACCGCGCTCGTCCTGGTGGGTGGCTTCACCGGCTACCACCACATCATGCTCCGCCAGGAGGCGAGCGAGCTCGAGCCCGTAGGGCAGATGACGACCGTTGACGAGCACCAGATGTCCGTGAGCGCGCACGGGCCGAAGAACGATGAGCCGGCGATCGTCTTCATCTCCGGGGCAGGGACGGCCTCGCCGATCTTCTCCTTCAATCCGCTCACGGACCGCCTCGACGACGATTTCCACACGGTAGTGGTCGAGCGCTTCGGTTACGGGTACTCCGACACCGTCGACACCGATCGGCACGTGGCCGCCATGCTCGAGGACACTCGAGAAGCGTTGCGACAGGCCGGGGAGAAGCCGCCCTACGTCCTGGCGCCGCACTCGATGGGCGGGCTCGAAGCCCTGTACTGGGCGCAGACCTACCCCGACGAGGTGGCCGGTGTCGTCGGCCTTGACATGGCGGTCCCGCATTCCTACGACGAGCTCGACTTCGAGGCTGAGAAGGCCACGATGGACCTGGGACGGAAACTGAAGTTCGTCGGGGTCTCGAGGCTCATGGGCGGTGACGCTCTGACCGCTGGGCTGGGCACCGACGAGATCTCCCAGCAGGAGATGCTGACCCACCACAACTTCCTCAACGACTCGCAGTACGCCGAAGGTCTCGCGCTCCTCGACAACGCGGCCACCGTGCAGGAAGGCGGAATCCCCGACGACCCGACGCTGATGTTCGTGTCCAATGGTGAAGAGATCGGCGACTTCTGGGTGCCCGCCAGCACCGAGTTCGCCGACCAGGCGGGTGCGGAGCTCGTACAGCTCGACGTCGGCCACTATGTGTTCCAGCACAAGCCGGACCTGATCGCCGAGCAGACGGCCGCGTTCATCAAGACCCGCCTCTGATCGCTGGGGAAGCGCGGGCGCGGCACGCGATCAGGCGACCAGCTCCGCGAGGTGGCGCCCCGTCAACGACCGCTCCTCCCGCGCCAGGTCGGCGGGTGTGCCCTCGAAGACGACGTGCCCGCCGTCGTGCCCGCCGCCGGGGCCCATGTCGATCACCCAGTCGGCGCGGGCGACGACCGACAGGTTGTGCTCAACGACGATGACCGACCGGCCCGAGTCGACGAGCCGGTCGAGCAGGCCGGCGAGGTTGTCGACGTCCTGCATGTGCAGGCCTGCGGTGGGCTCGTCGAGCACGAACGCCGGTGTGTCCCCGCCCATCTCGATCGCGAGCTTGAGCCGCTGCCGCTCGCCGCCGGACAGCGTGTTGAGGTGCTGCCCGAGCGAGATGTAGTGCAGCCCGACGTCGAACAGCCGGGACAGCATGGGCAGCACCGACTTCTCCGTGAAGAAGCCCAGTGCCTCCTCGACGGACATGGCCAGGACGTCGGCGATGTTCTTGCCGCGCAGCGTGTAACCCAGCACCTCGTCGGTGAACCGTTTGCCGCCGCACGCCTCGCACGGGCTCGCGACGCCCGCCATGAAGGCGAGGTCGGTGTAGATGAGGCCGACGCCCTTGCACTCCGGGCAGGCACCGGCCGAGTTCGCGCTGAACAGCGCGGGCTTGACGCCGTTCGCGCGGGCGTACTGCTTGCGGATTGGCTCGAGGATTCCCGTGTAGGTGGCAGGGTTGGAGCGCCGCGACCCCCGGATCGCCGACTGGTCCACGAACGTCACGCCGTCGCGCGGCAGGCAGCCGTGGATGAGCGAGCTCTTGCCAGACCCGGCTACGCCGGTCACCGCCACGAGCACCCCGAGCGGGACCTCGACCGAGACGTCCCGGAGGTTGTGCAGGTTCGCGTGCTCGATCCGGAGCGACCCCGTCGGAGTGCGAGGCGTGCTCTTGAGCGTGACCGCCTGGTCCAGGTGCTTGCCCGTCGCGGTCCCTGAGGTGCGCAGACCGGCGAGATCACCCAGGTAGACCACGGTGCCGCCGTGCGTGCCGGCGCCAGGACCCATGTCGACGAGGTGGTCGGCCGCGGCCATGACCTCGGGCTTGTGCTCGACGACGAGCACCGTGTTGCCCTTGTCCCGCAGGCGGCGGAGCAGCGCGTTCATCTGTCGCACGTCGTGCGGGTGCAGGCCGATGGTCGGCTCGTCGAACACGTAGGTCATGTCGGTCAGGGCCGACCCCATGTGCCGCACCATCTTGGTGCGTTGCGCCTCGCCGCCCGACAGGGACGACGACTCCCGGTCCAGCGACAGGTAGCCCAGCCCGATCTGCTCGAAGGTGGCGAGCAGGTCGTTGAGGCCGTCGAGGATGGGCTGGACGTGCGGGTCCGCGAGGTCGCGCACCAGCTCGGCGAGGTCCGTGAGCTGCATGGCCGCGGCCTCGCCGATGTGCTTGCCTTTGACCAGCGACGATCGTGCTCGGTCGTTGAGCCGCGTCCCGCCGCAGGCCGGGCACGCCGTGAACGTGGCGAGCCGGTCGACGGCTGCCCGCATCGCGCCCTTCATCGAGTCGACGTCCTTGACGAGGTAGAGCCGCGTGATCTTGGGGACCAACGACTCGTAGGTGACGTTGATGCCGCCCGAGACGATCTTCCGCTCCGCGCCGTACATCAGGTCGTGCCACTCGGTGTCGGTGTAGTCGGCCAGCGGCTTGTCGACGTCGAACAGGCCGGAGTCGGCGTAGACCTTCCAGTACCAGGAGCCGACGCCGAAGTTGGGGAACGTGATGGCGCCGTCGGCCAGCGACTTGCTGCGGTCCACCAGGGCTTCGGTGTCGACGGCGGACACGCGGCCGAGGCCCTCGCACCCATCGCACATGCCCTGCGGGTCGTTGAAGGAGAACAGGTTGGACCCGCCGATGTACGGCTGGCCCAGCCTCGACCAGATGACGCGCAGCATCGTGTAGGCGTCCGTCGCGGTGCCCACCGTCGAGCGGGCGTTGGCGCCCATGGGCTCCTGGTCCACGACGATCGCCGCCGACAGGTTCGACAGGGTGTCGACGTCGGGTCGCGGGCGGGACGACATGAAGCCCTGCAGAAATGCGGGGTACGTCTCGTCGATCAGGCGCCGCGACTCCGCGGCGACGGTGCCGAAGACGAGCGAGCTCTTGCCCGACCCGGAAACCCCCGTGAACACCGTGAGCTTCCGCTTGGGGATGTCGATCGAGACCCCCTGCAGGTTGTTCTCACGGGCCCCGCGCACCTCGATAGATCCGAACACCACTGTCCCTTCCTGGTCGGTGGTCCAATGGTGCCAGCAGCCACTGACACGCACCGCGCGTGCGGTCCCGGCGTTACGCCAGGAGCAGACGCCGGAACGACCTGGAGTGTCAGTGGGGTTGGGTAGCGTGACGGGTACTAACGGCGGGAGTGGGCAGATGGCATTGATCTCAACAGGTACCGCACGTACTGCTGGGCTCGGCACCACCGACGGCGGCGGGCCCGGCGCCAGACCTGGCACGCTCGAACACACCCGTGAACCGCTGTTACGTGATCTCGTGGGTGGCATCCTGCGGACCACGCGCCGCGAGCAGCGCCGCACGCTGGCCGACGTCGCCACGGACGCGCGGGTCTCCACGGCCTACCTGTCGGAGATCGAGCGCGGGCGCAAGGAGGCCTCGTCCGAGGTGCTCGCCGCCGTGTGCGAGGCGCTCGGCATGCGTCTGGTCGACCTCGTGGAGCGTGCGTGGGCCGAGCTCGCTCTCGCGCTGGCGGCACAGGAGGAGAACCGCAGGGTACGGGTCCTCTCGTCCGCTGCTCGCCGTGCGGCCGGCTTCTCGTCGTCCCGGCACCCGCTCCAGCCCGAGCGCGCGGCGCCGACCGGCACCTCCGGCGTCGGACAACGTGGCGAGGTCGTGCTGCTGGCGGCATGAGAGGCTCTAGAGCCCGGCGCGCCGCTTTCCGCCCGGCCGGACGTCGTTCACCTGGTCCACGATCTTGTCGACCATGCCGTAGGCCAGTGCCTGCTCGGCCGTGAACCAGCGGTCGCGCTCCGAGTCCGCGGCGACCGTGTCGACGGGCTGTCCGGTGTGCTCGGCCTGCAGGCGGGTCATCAGGTCCTTCACGTGGCGGATGTTCTCGGCCTGGATGACGACGTCGGTCGTCGTACCGCCGACCCCGCCCGACGGCTGGTGCATCATGATCCGCGCGTGCGGCAGCGCATACCGCTTGCCCGGAGTGCCCGCGGCGAGCAGGAACTGTCCCATGCTGCCGGCGAACCCGACGGCGACGGTGGAGACGGCGTTCGGCAGGAGCTTCATGGTGTCGTAGACGGCGAGGCCCGCGCTGATGGAGCCGCCGGGGGAGTTGATGTAGATGCTGATGTCCGCGCCGGAGTCCTCGGCGGAGAGCAGCAGGAGCTGCGAGGTCACGCGGTTGGCGACGGCGTCGTCGATCTCTGTGCCGATCAGGACGATCCGCTGGTGCAGCAGACGCGTCGCGAGGTGGTCGTCGAAGGGCTGGCTGTGGCTTGTCTCGGTCATGCCTCCACCATTGCCCCGCGCGGGCCGGCGGGGTAGCGATCTCTGCCCGCCGCAGATCTGCTCACGGCAGACGGCGGGCCGCCGACCGCGTACCTCGGGCAGCGTGCCTCAGAGCGGGTTTCCCTCCGAGTCGACGGTGGGGAACACGTCGAAATGGACCTCGAACGGCATGGTCCCTGGCTCGCCCTCCTGCCTGCTCAGCGGATCGAGGTGCTCCGCGGCGAACCGTTCCCAGGCCTCGACGATCGCCGTCATCTGCTCCCGCGTGGCCCACTTGTTGGTCGTTGCGAACGTAGCGGCCCCCAGCCACGACTCGAGGACCTCCTCGTCCACCTCCTGCCCCGCACGGGCGAAGGCTGCCACCCGTTCGTTGCGGAGGCGCAGGAACTCCATGTTGACGGCCTCGGCGGTCTGGCGACCCGCGGGGGAACCCTTTCCAGCACTGGAGATGCTGAACCCGCCGGGAGTGCGCTCCCACCAGCGTTCCCGGGCCGTGCCCTTGCCCTCCACCTCGCGGACCAGGCCGTGCTTGGCGAGCTGACGGAGGTGGTAGCTCGTCGAACCACTGGACTCACCGAGGATCTCACCGAGCTTGCTGGCGGTGAGCGGCCCGCGCATCGGCAGCAGGTCGAGGATGCGGATCCGCAGCGGATGGGCGAGCGTGCGCAGCGCCGCCGGGCCGAGCTCGGCGGGCCGGCCCACGGCCGGCGACTCGGACGGGTCCGGCACGGCCCGCGGTGCCGGTGGCCTCGAGCGTGAGCGGGCGTCCCGGTCCGCCGGGCTGCCCGGGGAGTCCTTGCGTGCTGTCGCCATAGGCAGGACGTTACCCACTCGCCGTCGATCGGACCGGATCGTGAGCGCGGACCTGCGGCGGTCAGCGATCAGCGGTCAGCGCAGGGCGAGCGGGTGGCGCGCCGCCGCGTTGTCGCGCACGCGCTCGGCCTGGGCACGCTGCCGCTCGGCACGCTCGATCTCGCGGCGCTGCGCCGCGCGGTCACGGGGGCTCGGCGCGACGGGTCGCCGGCGAGTGGCGGAGGCTGCCGCGAGGGGGACTCCGATGGGCTGCAGTACAGCGGTGCGGACGGCGGGTGCGTAGGCGCTCATCACGTTCTCCTGGCTCTGTGTGGTGGTTCGGCGGGCTAGCTCGTGTCCTCACCCTACGCATGCCAACAGATCTTTGCAAGCAGTTCTTTGCAAACGGTTCTTGGGGATCGTTCTCCTCGTTCTCGTGTCGCCCGGGGCATACTCTGACCCGCCTCGCCAGCCTCTGTCAGCGCTTGCAGGCGGGGCAGGATACTGCCCTACTCTGTGACTTCGGTCAGTTTCACCCCGTTGGTCCGAACTCGGCTACGACGGCGGCGGCGCGCCGTATGCCCGATCTTCGTCCGCACCGTGGAGTCTTCGTGTTCCATCTCGCCCGACTGTCCCTCGCGAACCGAGCCGTCGTAGCGCTGGTGACGATCGCGATAGCGGTGTTCGGGGTGCTGAGCATGACGTCCCTGAAGCAGGAGCTGATCCCCTCCCTGCAGCTTCCGACGGGCATCGTGAGCGCGCAGTACCAGGGTTCGTCGCCCGAGATCGTGGAAGAGCAGGTCACCGACGTGATCGAGGAGGCGGTCGCCTCGATCGACGGGATAGCGTCGGTCCGGTCGACGGCGTCCACCGGCGTCTCGCTGACCACCGTCGAGTTCACCTACGGCACGGACATGGAAGCCGCGACCCAACGGCTCCAGACCGCGATGGCCGGTGCCCAGCAGATCCTGCCCGAGGACGTCAGCCCGCAGGTCACGACCGGCTCCGTCGACGACGTGCCGGTCGTCCAGATGGCCGTCTCGGGCGACAAGAACGCCAACGCGCTCGCGGACACCGTCGAGAACGTGGTGGTGCCGGCGGTGGAGGACGTCGACGGCGTCCGGGCGGTCTCGGTCACCGGCGAGCGCGAGACCGAGGTCCGCATCGTTCCGGACGAGGAGAAGCTCGCCGCGGCCGGCCTCACGGCGAACGACCTGACCACGGTCCTGCAGGACAACGGTGTGGTCGTGCCGGCGGGGCAGATCACGGAGGGCGGGCGTGCCTGGTCGGTCCAGCTCGGCAAGCCCGTCGACATGGTCGACCAGCTCAAGCAGCTGCCCGTGATCCCCGGTGGTGCCGGTGGCCCGGGCGCTGCGGCCAGTGACGCGGGTGCCGGCGCCGCGGCCGGTGACGCGGGTGCCGCAGCGGGTCAGGACACGGACGCGCAGGCCCGGACCGCCGAGCCCACGACGCCGACCGCGCCCGACACGCCCGCCACCCCGGACCCGGCGCTGGTGGGCGACGTCGCGGCCGTCCAGCTCGAGCCGGTCGAGGCGACGTCGTACTCCCGCCTCGACGGCTCGGCGTCCCTGGGCCTGGCCATGACGAAGACGCCGGAGGCCAACACCGTCGAGGTGTCGCACGCGATCGAGGCAGCGCTGGCGGAGCCCGAGGTGGCGGACACGCTGGCCGAGCGCGGCATCAACACGGCTGTCGTGTTCGACCAGGCACCGTTCGTCGAGGAGTCGATCCACGGCCTGGCCACCGAGGGCGGCCTCGGCCTGCTGTTCGCGGTCCTCGTGATCCTTGTCTTCCTGATGTCGATGCGCTCCACGCTGGTGTCCGCCATCTCCATCCCGCTGTCGCTCGCGGTGACCTTCATCGCCATGCAGGCGGGCGGCTACACGCTGAACATCCTGACGTTGGGGGCGCTCACGATCTCGATCGGCCGCGTCGTCGACGACGCGATCGTGGTGATCGAGAACATCAAGCGGCACATGTCGTACGGCGAGGAGAAGACCGAGGCGATCCTCGCGGCCGTGCGCGAGGTCGGCGGGGCCATCGCCGCCTCCACCATCTGCACCGTCGCCGTATTCCTGC
The DNA here is from genome assembly GCF_040639055.1 of Promicromonospora sp. NPDC023987. Lineage (NCBI taxonomy): Bacteria > Bacillati > Actinomycetota > Actinomycetes > Micrococcales > Promicromonosporaceae > Promicromonospora > Promicromonospora sp. NPDC023987. The sequence goes on from NZ_JBEZZF010000044.1 coordinate 38,878, forward strand.
CGATCGCGTTCGTGGGCGGCATGGTGGGCGAGCTGTTCCGGCCGTTCGCCCTCACCGTGTCCATCGCGATGCTGGCCTCCCTCGTCGTGGCGCTGACGATCGTGCCGGTGCTGGCGTACTGGTTCATCCGGCCGCCGAGGTCGACCGGGCGCGGCGCGGCCGTCGCCCGCGCCGCCGCGGAGGAGAAGGAGAGCCGCGGCGTCTGGCAGCGGATCTACGTTCCGTCGCTGAACGGTGCGCTCGCCCGGCCGGTCGTGACCATCGGCATGGCCGTCGCGGTCCTCGGCGGCACGTCCGCTCTCGTCCCGAACATGGAGACCAGCTTCCTCGGGGACAGCGGCCAGGACACCGTGACCGTGACGCAGCACTACGCGGCCGGCACGTCGCTCAAGGGTCAGGACGAGGCGGCGAAGCAGGTGGAGACCGCCCTGGCCGACGTCGACGCCGTCGACAGCGTGCAGGCCACCGTCGGCAGCGGCGGCGACATGTCGATGGCGGTGTTCGGCGGCGCGAGCGCGGGGCTCAAGGCGACGTTCGCGGTCACGCTCGATGAGACGGCCGACAGCGCGGACGCCGCGGCGGACATCCGCGCCGCCGTCGGCGGGCCGGCCGAGAAGCCCGCGACGGAGGTCTCCGTCTCCGCCGGCGACTCCGTGGGCGCGTCCTCCATCGATCTCGTGGTCCGCGCTCGCGACGACGCGACGCTGACCGAGGCCACCAACCAGCTCCAGGACGCGATGAGCGCGCTGGACGGCGTCGCGGAGGTCAGCAACGATCTGGCCGCGGCGCAGGAGATCGTCGAGGTGACCGTCGACCGCAAGGCCGCCGCGGAGTACGGGCTCACCGAGACACAGGTCACCGGGATCGCTTCGGCGGCGATGACCGGGTCGCAGGAGATGGGCGAGCTGCACACGGCCGAGGGGCCCGTCGGCGTGACCCTCTCCGCCGACGCGGTGCCGAGCACGATGGCCGAGATCGGCGAGATCCCGGTCCCGACGGCGGTCGGCGCCGTGCCGCTGAGCGATGTCGCGAACGTCGAGGTGGCCAAGACGCCGACGTCGATCAGCCGGATCGACGGCGACCGGTCCGCCACGGTGTCGGTGACGCCGGCCGGGGACGACCTCGGCGCGGTGACCGAGACGGTGAACGCGGAGATCGAGTCGACGGACCTGCCGGCCGGCGCGACCGTGACCGTCGGCGGCGCGGCCGCCGACCAGGCCGAGGCCTTCGGCGACCTGGGCATGGCGCTCCTGGCCGCCGTCGCCCTCGTGTTCATCGTCATGGTGGCCGCGTTCCGCAGCCTGGTGCAGCCGTTCATCCTGCTGGTGTCGGTCCCGTTCGCCGCGGTCGGCGCGCTGATCGCGCTGGTCGCCACGAACACGCCGCTGGGCGTGCCCGCGCTGATCGGCACGCTGCTGCTGGTCGGCATCGTGGTGTCGAACGCCATCGTGCTCATCGACCTGATCAACCAGTACCGCCAGGACGGCATGGGACTCGACGACGCCGTGCGGGAAGGGGCTCGGAAGCGGCTCCGGCCCATCGTCATGACCGCCCTGGCCACGGTCTTCGCGCTGGCGCCCATGGGCATCGGCCTGACCGGTGGCGGGGCGTTCATCTCGCAGCCGCTCGCACTCGTGGTGATCGGCGGGCTGGTGTCCTCGACCCTGCTCACCCTGTACGTGGTGCCCGTGATCTACACGATCTTCGAGCGCCGGGCCGAGCGTCGTCGGGCCGCCGACGACGCGGCCGGACGTACCGTGCGCAGACCCCTCACGGGTGCCTTCCCCAGCGTGGCGACGGGCGCCTTCCAGACCGTCGGGCGGCAGGCCGCGGCGCAGCGCAGGGCGCGCCCCGCCCGGCACAGCCGACCGACACCTGCCCAGACGCCACCGCAGCACGCCGCGCCGCCGCATGCCGCGCCCCAACAGCCTGCGCCGCCACGCTACGCGGTGCCGCCCCAGGAACCAGCGCGGCCGCGCTACGCCGTGCGGCCGCAGCAGCCTGCTCCGCCGCAGCAGCCTGCTCCGCCGCAGTACGCGGTGCCGCCGCAGCGGCAGTACCAGCGGCCGCCGCCACCCGCCTGGCCCCACCCGCTGGACCCGCCCGACTGATCAGCCGGCGAACATCGCCAGGCGCTCCCAGGAACGGTGCATCCCGAGCGCGTCACGCAAGGGCTGCACGCAGTCCCGCACGCTGCCGCACGCCAGCACCCCTGGGGCCGAGGTGTCGACGCCGGTGGAGGTGAGGAGGTCGGCGCCGTCGCCGAGCGCCACGATGGCCTTCCCGTGCCGGAACGCCTCCTGGAGCAGGACGGCGGTGCGTGGTTCCGCCGCCACGGCGCTGCCGGCGACGCCCGGGGCGACCACGACGGCGTCGTACTCCACGGAGCGGGTGGTGAGCAGCGTGCGGTCCGCGGGCTCCGTCTCGCCCGAGCCGCCCGAGACCTCGCCGCCGCGGGCGGCTATGACGCGGACCAGCACGTGCTCGTCGGCGTAGGCGGTCCGGAGATCGGCGACCGGTGAGAGGTCGCCGCCCTCTGCCACCAAGACGCCCACCACCCGGCCGTCCACCCGGCCCGACTCGGCTGGGATCTGGGACAGGGCGGGGGACGCCACGACGCCGTCCGGCACCTCGCCGTCGGGGACCGGCAGCCCGAGGCCGGCGGCCACCCGTGCGACGAGGTCGGTGTCCACGCACGCCAGGGACGCGAGCACACCCTCCTTGACCTCCTGGCGCAGGCACTTGCCGAGCTCGAACGTGAACGCCTCGACCTCGTGCGCCTGCTCGACCGGCGTCAGCGACAGCCAGAACAGGCGGGCCTGGCTGAAGTGGTCGGTGAACGACACCGGGTGGTGGCGTCCCTTCTCGCCCGATACCGGCGTGGGGATCGTGACGAACGCGTCCTCGCCCTCTGGCGAGGTCCGCGGGAGGTCGTCGTCGATCTGGTTCGGCTTGTAGGCCACGATGCCCGAGTGCACCGCCTGCTGGTGCATCCCGTCGCGGAACATGTCGTTCACGGCGGTCCGGGGCCGGTTCACCGGCAGCTGGGCGAAGTTGGGGCCGCCGAGCCGGGTGAGCTGGGTGTCCAGGTAGGAGAACAGGCGGCCCTGCATGAGCGGGTCGTTCGTGACCTGGATACCGGGCACCACGTGATCCACGTGGAACGCCACCTGCTCGGTCTCGGCGAAGAAGTTCTCCGGAGCCTCGGTGAGCGTCAGCAGCCCGACGGCCTGCACGGGGCAGATCTCCTCGGGGACGATCTTGGTGGGGTCCAGCAGGTCGATGCCCTCGAACGTCTCGTCGACGGTGTCGGGCATGATCTGCAGCCCCAGCTCCCACTGCGGGAACGCGCCCGCCTCGATCGCGTCGTAGAGGTCGCGGCGGTGGAAGTCCGGGTCGGCGCCCTGCGTGATCTGGGCCTCCTCCCACACCTGGGAGTGGACGCCCAGGGCGGGCTTCCAGTGGAACTTCACGAGCGACGTCGTCCCGTCGGCCGCCTCCGTCCGGAACGTGTGGACGCCGAACCCCTCCATGGTGCGGTAGCTGCGCGGGATGCCGCGGCCGGACATCGCCCACATCGCCATGTGCGTGGACTCGGTGTGCGAGCCGATGAAGTCCCAGAACGTGTCGTGCGCGGTCTGTGCCTGCGGGATCTCGCGGTCCGGCTCCGGCTTGCCCGCGTGGATGATGTCGGGGAACTTCACGGCGTCCTGGATGAAGAACACCGGGAAGTTGTTGCCCACGAGGTCGAAGGTGCCGTCGCTGGTGTGGAACTTGGTGGCGAAGCCCCGGACGTCACGCACAGTGTCGGCGGAGCCGCGGGAGCCGAGCACCGTGGAGAACCGGACGAAGACCTCGGTCTCCTCGTCCGGCGTGGCGAGGAACGCGGCCTTGGTCACGGACGCCGCGTTGCCGTACGCCCGGAAGACGCCGTGCGCACCGGCGCCGCGGGCATGGACCACGCGTTCCGGGATGCGTTCGTGGTCGAAGTGCGTGATCTTCTCGCGCAGATGATGGTCCTCGAGCAGCACGGGGCCGCGGGGTCCGGCGGTCAGGGAGTGGTCGGTGTCGTCCACACCGGCGCCCTGCGCCGTCGTCAGGCGGTCGCCCTCCTGGGCGTGCAGCTCGGGGACATGGTGGACGGGGTTCCTGTCGCGCGCCATGGTGCGTCCCTCGGATCGGGTTCAGGATCGGGGCCCGGCTTCTTCAGGTCCGCAAACCACGATGGCGCAGCGACGCTCGGCCTGCGACCGGAACGACCAAGGCCCCGCGGTCCGCACCGCGCGTCCCGGAGGACGTCGGTGCGGGCCGCGGGGCCTTGACCAGGTGCGCTACGCGTCCTGGAGCTTGAGGCGCGTCGCCGCGCCGGCCAGGACCAGCACCGTGTAGCCGGCCAGCACGCTGATACCCACCCAGGGGTCGAGCGCGTCGGGGACGGCCCCGGCGGTCGGGGTGATCTGGGCGCCCGCCACGCTGGGCAGCAGCTTGGTCACCCACACGACCCAGTCGATGTCGCTGGCGAAGGCGGCCGCGCCGGTGAAGATCGTCGGCACGACGAAGAACAGCGCGACAACGGTGAAGATCGCTCCGGCGGTGTGGCGCAGCAGGGCGCCGATCCCCAGGGAGAAGAGCGCCACGAGCACGACGTAGAGGACGACGCCTCCGAGCTGTCGCACCTGCGTGCCGTCCGAGAAGTCGACCGTGGAGCTGTTGGCGTCGAGGATCGGGTAGGTCACGGCCCACGCGATCGCGAGCGACACGGCCGTCAGCACCGCGGTGACGCCGGCGAGAACCGTGGCCTTCGCGAAGAAGGCGGTGAGGCGGTCGGGCACGGCGGCGAACGTGGAGCGAATCATCCCGGTGCTGTACTCACCGGTGATGATCATGCTGCCCAGCACCGCGACGACGAGCGCGGCGGTCTCGAACCCGAAGGCCACGACCAGCGTTCCGGGGATCATCCCGCCTGCCCCTGCGGCCTCCGCCTCGGGCCCGGCGTCGGCCATCTGGTCGCCGATGAACTGTGCCACGAGCGCCATGGCGAACGCGAAGCCCACCATCACCACGACGGTCGGGCCGAGCGTCCACCACGTCGAGCGCAGGGTCCAGAGCTTGATCCACTCCGAGCGCAGCACGCGCCAGAAAGAGACGTTCTTCACCGGCGTCTGCCCCACCGTCGTGCCCGACGCCGGTCCGCGCGGAGCCGTGACCGTCGCGCTCATGCCTTGCTCCCCTCGAGATCGGACTGCGTGCCCGCGTGGCCCGCGATGTCCTCGGACTGGTACTCGACCGAATCGGCGGTCAGCGACATGTAGGCCTCCTCGAGCGTGGACGCGACGGGCGTGAGCTCGTGCAGCACGATCTTCGAGGAGGCGGCGAGCTCGCCGACGGCGACAGCGTTGCTGCCGCGGACCTCGATCAGCCCCGGCTCGACGTCGTCCACCTGGGCGTTCTGGCCCTTGAGGAGCTCAGCGAGCTCCGTGGCCTGCGGCGACCGGACCCGCACCAGCTTGCGCTCGGCACCGTCGACGATCTCCGAGACGGGGGCGTCGGCGAGGATGCGGCCCTTGCCGATGACGAGCACGTGGTCGGCCGTCAGCGCGACCTCGCTCATCAGGTGGCTGGACAGGAAGACCGTGCGGCCCTCGGACGCGAGGAACCTCGCGATGTTGCGGACCCAGAGCACGCCCTCGGGGTCGAGCCCGTTGACGGGCTCGTCGAGGATGAGCGTGCGCGGGTCACCGAGCAGGGCTGCGGCGATACCGAGGCGCTGGCCCATGCCGAGCGAGAAACCGCCCACGCGCTTGCCCGCGACGGGCCGCAGACCGGTGAGTTCGATCACCTCGTCGACGCGCTTGGTCGGGATGGCGTGCGTGGCTGCCATGGCGAGCAGGTGGTTGCGCGCGCTGCGGCCGGTGTGCACGGCCTTCGCGTCGAGCAGCGCGCCCACCTCCGCGAGCGGACGGCGGTGCGCGGCGTACGGCTTGCCGTTGACGGTGACCGTCCCGGCGGTCGGCCGGTCCAGTCCGACGATCATCCGCATGGTGGTCGACTTGCCGGCGCCGTTCGGGCCCAGGAAGCCCGTCACCTGGCCCGGCTGCACGGTGAACGTGACGCCGTCAACGGCTGTCTTCGCGCCGTACCTCTTCGTCAGGCCTCTGGCCTCGATCATTGCTTGCCCTTCCATCTGGCATGCGGGATGGCTTCTGCGGTCAATGGCGTTCACTACAAGACTGGTCGCTACGAGACTAGGTAGCGGATGGCATCCGCCGCACCCATAATCGGCCCGGATCATCCCGTGGAGGGACTCAGTTCATCCCACGGTATGACCCGGGAACTCCTGAGAGCTCCCCAGCGTTCCCTAGGATGGTCCGACAGACCAGGAGGAGCAGATGAGCAACCCCGTCTTTTCGAGAAGCGACGTCTTCGGTGAGCCCCGTCGCAACGGTGCAGCAGGCGCGCGTCGCGGCGGCACCACCACCCACCCCAACCAGACTCCCGCATACGGCACTGCGCCGCAGCCTGGCCAGTACGGCCAGTACGGCGCCGCGGGTCAGCGGCCGATGGACGCGTCGGAGCTCGACGCGATGTACCAGTCGCCGTCCGCGACCACCGCGGACACCCGGCGCATGACCTATGACGACGTGATCATCAAGGCAGGCGGGCTGCTCGCCCTCCTGGTCGTGGTGGCCGCGGCGACGTGGACGCTGGTTCCGGCCCCGATGATGTTCGGCGTAATGATCGTCGGCGCGCTCGGCGGCCTCGTCCTCGGCCTCGTGAACAGCTTCAAGAAGAACCCGAGCCCGGCCCTGATCGTGGCCTACACGGTCTTCGAGGGCGCCTTCGTCGGCGGCATCTCGAAGGTCATGGAGACGATGGCGCCCGGTGTGGTGGTGCAGGCGGTGCTCGGCACCATCGCGACCTTCGCGGCCGCGCTGTTCCTCTTCAAGAGCGGGCGGGTCCGGGTCACGCCCAAGTTCACGCGCTGGCTGCTCATCGCGGTGGCCGGTTACGCCGTGTTCTCGCTGGTCAACTTCGGCCTGGTGATGTTCGGCGTGCTGGACGGCTGGGGCATGCGCTCCGGCTGGCTGGGCGTCGTCGTCGGTGTCGTGGCAGTCGGCCTGGCCGCCATGATGCTGATCCTGGACTTCGACTCCATCAAGCGCGGCGTCGAGGGCGGCGCGCCCGCCAAGATGGCGTGGGCAGCGGCCTTCGGCCTGCTGGTGACGCTGATCTGGCTGTACATCGAGCTGCTGCGGCTGCTGACGATCGTGCAGACCCTCTTCAGCGGCGACTGACACGGCGGGCGACTGACCTACCCGCGGTACCGACGACGGCCCGGCACCTTCCCCACGGAAGGTGACCGGGCCGTCGTCGTGCGCGGCGGGCGACTACGTGCGGCCGGTCCGGGAACGTGCCGCCACGGCGACCAGGGCACAGCCCGCAGCGACGAGGAACCCGTGCGTGATCCGTAGCCCCGGGCCGCCGAAGAACTGGGGGAGCAGGAGCACGAGACCGACCGCGAGCGGCACGCCGGCCCACCTCGGGCGCCCGCCCGCTCGCCACAGGGCGACGGCGACGAGCACCCCGGACACGGCGAGCAGGAACAGCCCGACGCCGAACAGCGCGACGGCGCCCGGCTGCATGCGTAGCACCTCGACGTCGGCGAGCACGCCGAGGTCGTTCTCCCGCAGTGCGGCTTCCGCGAGGGTACGGATGCCGAAGATCTCGGCGCCGAAATAGAGCGCCGCGCAGCCGGCGCCGACCCACGCGGTGATCAGCGCCCAGGTCGCGGCGCCGACGCCCGCCGTGCGTCCCGCACGCGCCCTGGCTTCCGCACGCGCCCCGGCTCCCGGAACCGCGGCCGCGTCTGGACCGGCACCGGCACCCGCGCGGTCGTCTGCGGAACCGGCCTGGGCGAGGATCGTCCGCAGGCCGAGCAGCGCGGGGACGAGGAGGGCGAGGCCGAGGATCCCGCACAGGTGCGCAAGGACCCAGCGGTCGGACGCGAAGGCGGTGGCGAGGTCCGCCGTGGCGACGGACTCGTCGGGCCACGGCCGCAGCAGCGGAAAGAGGAGGAAGGACAGCCCGGCCGCGACGAAGGCGGCAGGGGTCCAGTGGGCTGCGGTCATCGGTGGCTCCCGGTGGTGGCTTGCGCGGGGTCGGGGGTCGCGAGCGCGGCGACTCCCGCGACGAGCATGTCGATCAGGACCTTGAAGCTCTGGTCGACGTCCTCCCGCATGCGGAAGCCGGCGCCGAGCTCGAGGGTCACGAAGCCGTGCACGCCGGCGCGGACCGCGCGAACGGCGTCGACCACGCGCTCGTCCGGGAGGCCGAAGCCGCGCAGCACCGCGACGACCGTCCGGACGCTCTCCTCGCCGGCGGCCCGGAGCACGGCGTCGGCGGGGTCGTCCGGGTCGGCCCCGATCTGCGTGGCCACGTACCGGCCGGGGTGCGCGTGGGCGTAGCGGCGCCAGGCGTCGGCCAGCGCGTGGAGCGCGTCGGCCCCGGCCCGGCCCACGGTCGCCGACGTGCCCGCGGCCGTGAGCTCGCGGACGGCGATCACCGTGACCTCGCGGCGCAGGTCGGCCAGCGAGCCGACGTGCTTGTAGAGGCTGGGGGCCGCGACACCGGCCCGCGCGGCGACCTTGGCGAGGGTGAGGCCGGCGAACCCGCTCGGCCCGCCCGCGTCGACGACCTCGAGGGCAAGGCGCACCACCGCGTCCGGCGACAGGCCCGCCCTAGGCACGCTGACCGTCTTCCTCGGCCTGTGCGGCGGGGGCGTCGGCGGCACTCGGCAGCGCAGGGAGCCCGGCGAGGAACTCGAGCACGGCGGGCACGACGACGTCGGGCGCCTGGTGCTGCGGGTAGTGGCCCGCCTCGGGGACGAGGACGGCGCGGGCGTCGATGGTGTCGGCCACCCAGGCCAGCTCTGCCGCCGGGTCGGAGAAGTCGGGGTCGAGCGCGCCGACGACGGCGAGGGCCGGGGCCTTGACGGCGGGCAGTCGGGCCTCGACGACGGAGTGGTCGAGGGCCACCGCGAGGTCACGGAAGGAGCGCAGCTTGCCCGGGCCGCGCATGCTCTGCCGGATGGCAGCGACGTGCTCGGCGTGCCGGGGTGAGCGGCGCCCCTTCGAGATCGTGGAGTAGAACGACCCCCAGAACGCGCCGCCCCACGGCCAGGCGAGCAGCACCCGGTAGACCACCCCCATGACTCGCTGCATGGCCAGGGACCCCGGGTGGCGCAGGTACGGGCTGAGCAGGACCAGGCCGCGCACGAGGTCGGGACGCTCCGCGGCGGCCCAGGCGGCGGAGGAGGCGCCCATCGAGCTGCCGAGCAGCACGGCGGGTCCGGCGTCGAGGTGCTCGACGAGCGCGAGGAGATCCGCGCCGGTCACGTCGTCACCGTGCGTGCGGAACGTGGTGTCCGAGTCGCCGTGCCCGCGCAGGTCGGTGACGACGACGCGGTAGCCGGCGTCGACGAGGGCCGGTACGACGTCGTCGTAGGTGGACCGGAGGTCCCCCATGCCGGGGACGGCGACGACGAGGGGGCCCGAGCCGGTGTCGCTGTAGGCGATGCGACCTTCGGGCCGCGCAAGGAAGGCGAGCTGGTTGGTTGTCATAGCCAGCAAGCTACGCCTATTAGCCAGACGGCGCAAGAGGCCAGAGAACAGATGGGCCGGTGCCGATCGGGTTCGCTACGTCACGACAGTAGGCACGACCGTGCCCCGCTCGCACGGGACGTGGGAGAATGGTGGCTGGCCTTCCCACCCTGACT
>NZ_JBEZZF010000045.1:0-48531 GCF_040639055.1 Promicromonospora sp. NPDC023987
GTGGGGGTTGCTAGGGCTCTGGCTTTCTACCCCCCCACACACCCCCCCCCCGACCGAGCTCACAGGCCCGGACGCGCCAAACTGCCGAACTCACGGGCCTGGACGTCACACCTGACCGAGCTCGTCGCCGTGCAGCCACCCGGGGGTGCCCAGAGCCGTCCAGGTGCAGCGTTTCCTCAGCACACCCTCACTGCACCGCGCTCACAGCATGACCGTTCGGCACGACCCCTCGCCCGCCCCGCACGATCAACCGTGAACCGCCTCAAAGCACTGTGTTTAGCGCAACACAACGGTTAGTCGGCATGAAGTAAGGGCAAAACAGTAGCAGGACGGAAATCCGTCGGGCCCGTCCCCGGCCCTGCGGCATACGATCCAGGGACATGAACCCCGTAGGAGTACCCCCTGCTTCCACGAGCGCCGCCGTGCTCGTGGAGGGCGAGAGCGACCGGGCGGCGGTTGAGACGCTCGCCGCCCGCCTGGGCCTCCCCCTTGCCGACCTCGGGGTGCAGGTCCTCGCGATGGGCGGGATCACGAACATCGGGCGCCACCTCGTCGCGCTCGGCGACCAGGACATCCGTCTGGGCGGCCTGTACGACGCCGCGGAGGAACGCTTCGTCGTCAAGGGCCTCGACCGCGTAGGGCTGCGTCCGTTCGCGGCCACCACTCCCCTGACCGACCTCGGCTTCTTCCGCTGCGACCGGGACCTCGAGGACGAGCTCATCCGGGCGATCGGCGTCGACGGGTTCCTCGCCCTGATCGATGCCGAGGGAGAGCTGCGCAGCTTCGAACGCCTCCAGGGCCAGCCGGCGCAGCGGGAGCGCACCACCACCCAGCAGCTGCACCGCTTCATCGGCTCGAAGGGCGGCCGCAAGGAGCGCTACGGGCGCCGTCTGGCGCAGGTGCTGCCGCTGGACCGGGTACCGGCTCCGCTCGACGCGCTCCTGCGCTGGGCAGTCTGAGCCGCGACTGAGGCCCCGACCCGGCCTGAGCCAGACCCGGGGTCGGGCGGCAGGCAGGCGGCGCGGGTTCACCGGCAGTCAGTCGCCGCCCAGCCGAGCAAGCCGGTCGGCAAGGTGCAGCACCGCGCGGCTGCTGCTGCGCCGGTTGGTGGCGAGGACGAGCTCCCGCCACAGGGGCTCGGCCAGTGGGAGGAACGTGACGTCGTCGGAGGCGTACCGGCGAGCGGAGGCAGGGACGCACGCCACGGCGAGCCCAGCGCGGACGAGCTCGATCTGCGTGACGTGGTCCGCGACGTGAAAGCGCACGTCCACGTCGACGCCGCGCGAGTGAGCGACCTGGGTGAGCGCGACATGCGGGTCGGACCCTGCTGGGCAGGTGGCCCAGGACGCGCCCTCGAGGTCCCGGAGATCGACCTCGGCCCTGGTGTGTCCCGGGTGGCTGGCGGGCAGCGCGATGTACGCCTCCTCCGTGGCGAGCCGCCGGTACGTCAGACCGGCAGGGAGCCGGACCGGGGTCGGGGACCATGACTCGGCGATCACGAGGTCCAGGTGTCCCTCCGCGAGCCGGCGAACATGATCGACCGCTTCGCCGTCCTCGACGAACACGTCGACGCCTGGATGGGCCGCGCGCAGGTCGACGAGCTCGGTCGTGAGGACCGTTCTGACCGCCGACGCGACCGCACCGATACGGACCACGCCGGCCAGCGGGTCCCGGGCGTGCACGGCGTTGTCGGCCTCTTGCATCAGGGCTGCCACTCGCCCCGCGTAGCGGGCCAGCACCTCCCCCTCGGAAGTGAGCCGGATGCCTCGTCCGCACGGTTCGACAACCTTGACCCCTGCCTCGGCCTCCAGTCGCCTGAGCTGCTGGGAGACCGCTGGCCCCGACATGCCGAGCAGCGTGGCGGCTTCCCTGACCGAACCGGTGCGGGAGAGCGCGTCGAGTGCTCTGAGCCGATTCCATTCCCACATATTCTTAACGTTAGCTTATGACTTGATTCAACAAACCGGTCGTAGACAAGCGCAATTCCGGCCCATAGCGTCACCTGCGTGGAGAAGACCAGGACGATCGCGCAGCCGAGACGCCAGAGCACGGCACGATCACACAGAGCCGCATCCCTGTCGGTGCTCGCCGGGGCGCTGTGTCTCTCCGCCTCGGCGGTCCTCGTCAAGCTCGCCGGGGTCGACCCGTCCACCACCGCGGTCCTGCGCTGCGCGATCGCCTGCGCGTTCCTGGTCCCGCTCGCGCTGTGGGAGCGTCGACGCCGGGGTGCGCCCTCGCGGACCGCCACGCTCTGGGCCATCGTCGCCGGGATCGCGCTGGGTGTGGACTACGCAGCGTGGACGGCGTCGATCTACCACGTCGGCGCCGGGATCAGCACCGTGCTGGTCAACGTGCAGGTGATCGTCCTGCCCGCGCTCGCGTTCGCCTTCGACGGTGAACGTCCACCGCGACGGTTCCTCCTCGCGGTCCCGGCGATGGGCGCGGGGATCGTCATGGTCGGCGGGATCGGCGCCGGCGCAGAGACCGACGGTGACCGCGTCGTGTCGGGAACGGTGCTCGGAGTGCTCGCAGGCGTCGGGTACGCCGTCTACCTCTATCTCACCCGCCGCGGGAATCGGGCGTCACCCGGTAGGACCGTACAGTCGCTGGCCTGGGCGACCCTGTCCGCGGCGACCACGGCCGCGCTCCTCGCCCCGTTCGGCTCCGGCCTCGACATCACCGGCATCTCCGCCCGCTCGTGGCTCCTGTTGCTCCTGCTGGCCGTCCTCGGCCAGGTCATCGCCTGGATGTTCATCAACACGGGCAGCGCCGAGCTCGCGCCGAGCACGACCGCGGCGCTGCTGCTCGTCCACCCGATCCTCGCGCTGGCGCTCGCCGCGGCCGTCCTCGCGGAGCGGCCCCAGCCCACCCAGCTCGTGGGCGCCGTGCTCGTGGTGACCGGTGTCGCCGTCGCCGGCAATGCCGTACCGGGCGCCGTGGCGCTGCTGCCTCGTGGGAAGCGCGGCGCCGGGCGTTAGCAACGCCCCGCACCGACCGAGGGTGTGGCTCCCCGTCACGCCCGCCGCGGGTCGAGAACGACCATCCCGGCGCGCGGCGTGGTGTCCATCGTCGGCAGGAGCTCCGCGGCCTGCGCCAGGCCGACGACCCGGTCGAGCAGGTCCTGAGGACGTAGCGCCTCGGAAGCGACCAGGTCGAGCATCTCGGGGTAGTCGGCCGCTGCCATACCGTGGCTGCCCAGCACGTCGAGCTCCCAGGCGATCACCCGGCCCATGGGCACGCGCGGGCCGCCGTCGACGGGCGGGAACAGGCCCACCTGGACGTGGCGCCCACGACGGCGCAGGCTCCCGATCGCGTCGGCGCACGTCTGCTCGCTCCCGACCGCGTCCACCGCGACGTGCGCGCCGCCGTCGGTCACCTGCCGCACGACGCCGGGGACCTCGAGACCGTCAGCGAGCACCGTGCGCTCCGCTCCGGTGCGCCTAGCCGCGTCCAGCGCCACCGCGGAGCGGTCGACCGCGACGACGCGCGCCCCACGGGCCACGGCGATCATGATCGCGCTGAGGCCGACGCCGCCCGCGCCGACGACCACCACCCACTCCCCTGCCCGGACCTGCGCCCGCCCGGCCACTGCCCGGTAGGCGGTGGCGAAGCGGCAGCCCAGGCTCGCCGCGGTCTCGAACGAGACGCCGTCAGGGATGGCGACGAGGTTCGCGTCGGCCGCGTGCAGCGCCACGAGCTCCGCGTAGGAGCCCCAGTGCGTGAAGCCGGGCTGGGTCTGGTCGGGGCAGACCTGCGCCTGGCCGGTCCGGCACCACTCGCAGGTACCGCAGCCGCTCACGAACGGCACGGTGACCCGGTCCCCCACGTGCCAGCCCGTGACGCCGGTGCCGACCTCCGCGACAACTCCCGCGAGCTCGTGGCCCGGGACGTGCGGCAGGGCGGCGATGTCGGCGTCGTGCCCGGACCAGGCGTGCCAGTCACTCAGGCACAGGCCGGTGGCGTGCACCCGCACGACTACTGCGCCGTCGGGCGCCCGGGGATCAGGTACCTCGCGGACCTCGACGGGACCGTGGAACTGGTCGAAGAGAATGGCTCGCACGAGCGGATTCAATCACGGGGTGCGTCAGGCCTTCAGGCCCGCGCTGATCAGCCAGATGTGCTCGCACGTCGCGGAGGCCCGGCGCAGCTCTTGCGGGGACTGCTGGGAGGCGTGGTAGAAGGTCCGCTCGATCATCCAGCACAGCGCGCGACCCATCGCTGACGCCTGCTCCGGGCCGGTGCCCGCCTGGACGCCGGCCCGCTCCAGGACGGCGGTGATGGCCGCGCTGAACAAGTCTGCGGTCCGGCTCCACAGCGCGCCGATCTCCGGCACGCTCAACGACAGGTCGATCGCGGTGCGCATGACCGGACCATGGTCGCTCCACAGCTCGATCGTGCGTCGCATGGCCACCGCGATGGCCTGACGCGGCTCCTCGGCCTCCGCGGTGGCCCTGGACCGCTCCCACAGGTGCGCGACGGTCCGGGCCACCAGCGCCGTGACGACCTCCTGCTTGGAGCCGAAGTAGAAGTACAGGGCGCCGCGGGTGATGCCGGCGCCCTGAGCGAGGTCGCCGACCGTCACGGCGTCGTAGCCCTGGCGCGCGAGCAGCGCTTCGCAGGTGTCCAAGATGGCCCGTTCCCGCAGGTCGCCCTTGCGATCTGCGGTGCGCCGCCGCCGTGCGGCGTGGTCGCCGGTCATCAGAGCTGAGCGCCCTCGGTGAAGTCGGTGGTCCGGGAGAGCGTCTCCCAGGTGCGGATGTCGTCGTCCACGGCAGCTCGCGCGGCGGTGATCAGGCGCAGGGCGTCCGAGCCCAGGACGAGGTGGGCCGGCGGCTGGTCGAGCGACGCGATCTGCACCACAGCCTGTCCCGCCTGGACCGGGTTGCCCAGCTGGTTGCCGCTGGCCTTGTGCCGCGCCGCCCGGATGGGGTCGAACAGCTCGTCGTAGTCGTCAACGGTCCGCGCGGCCCGGGACATGGACCGCCCGGCCCAGTCGGTGCGGAAGGATCCGGGCTCGATGGCCGTCACATGGATCCCGAACTGCGCGACCTCCTTGCCCAGCGCCTCCAGGACGCCTTCCAGCGCGAACTTGCTGCCGCAGTAGGCAGACATGCCGGGCACCGCCATCAGCCCGCCCATGGAGGTGACGGCCATCAGGTGCCCGCGCCGGCGTCGGCGCATGTGCGGCAACGCCGCCTGCAGCGTGGCCATCGCCCCGAAGACGTTGACCTCGAACTGCCGCCGCACCTCCCCCAGCGGGGTCTCCTCGAACGTGCCCTCCAGGCCGTAGCCCGCATTCGCGACGACGACGTCCAGGGGCCCGACGTTCTGCTCGACCTCCGCGACGACGTCCGACACGGCGTCGCCGTCGGTCACGTCCAGGACGCGGCCGTGCGCGTACCCGGGGGCGAGTCCCTCGAAGGCCTGCAGGTCCTGCGCCGAACGAACGGTTCCGACGACGGTGTGCCCGGCCGACAGGGCGGCCTGGGCGAACGCGCGCCCCAGGCCTGAGCTGACGCCGGTGATGAGCCACTTCTGCTGCTGCACTGCCCCTCCGAGGAGTCGTGTGGAGAGCCTGCTGCCCTCTGCCTGCCAAAGTCTACACCGTGTCGATTTTAGTAAACGCACTGTAGATTCCTCGGAGGCAGTACCTGGGTGCTGTGGTGCTCACGGTGCCGCGCCGCCGCGACCTCGCCTGAGCCACACCGCCCCGGCGTACCACGGCGCACCCGCGGCACCTGTCGAGAGGTGCGGATCGCATCGCAGGTCAGCGGCATATTCCGGCATATCGGGAGTGTCAGTGGTCCCGCCTAGGGTGACGGTCATGGTCGCCCCTCCGCGCCTCGAGCGCATCACCGTCGCCGAAGCCACCCGTCGTTATCTCGCGGCGGTCGAGGTCGAGACGATCCGCGGTGTCCTGTCCCCCGCCACGGCACGCAGCTACACGCGTGACGTCACCGAGTTCGGCCGGCTGACCGGCCGCGACCGCGTCCTCGACGACGTGACGGGGCCCGACGTCGACAGCGTCCTGGTGCGCTACCAGTCCGCACCCGACGCCCGGTACACCGACCCGGACCGCAAACCAGGCCCCGGACGCAGCACGGCCACCGTCAACCGGTTCCGGCAGTCCGTCACCCGGTTCCTCGCGTACGCCGCGCGCGAGTGCTGGGTACAGGCCGACCCCATGCAGTGGGCCGCACCGCCCGCCAAGGTGCGCGGCACCCTGCGCACCGCCCGCACAGCCCTGTCCGCCGGTGCGGCACGCAGCCTGCTGACCACCACCCCCGCCGACGCACCGGCCCGCACCGACCAGGACCTCGTCCTGCGCGACCGGCTCGTGGTCGCGCTCCTGCTCGTCCTCGGCCCGCGCGTCTCCGAGCTCGCCCGCACCGACGTCGACGACGTCGCCCGAGAGCCCGAGCGCACCACGTGGCGCATCCGCGGCAAGGGCGGCAACACCCGCACCGTGACCCTGTCACCGCCCCTGGCCCGCGCCCTCGAGGACTACCTCACCAGCCTGCGCCCCACCCTCGCCACGAAGCGACCCCAGGACGCCGACGCCCAGCGCGCCCTCCTGCTGTCCTGGCGCGGACGCCGCATCGACACCCAGGCGATCCGCGCTCTGCTGTCCCGCGCCGTGTCCCGCATGCCCGCGCCCTACCAGCGCGAGGCCACCCCCCACGCCCTGCGGCACACCACCGCGACCCTGCTCGTCGCCGACGGATGGGACGTCAAGGTCGTCGCCGAGCTGCTCGGGCACGCGTCGATCGCCACCACCGGCGTCTACCTCGACCGCATCGAGGGCGAGCTCGCCGCCGCCATCCGCTCCCACCCCCTGGCAGCGGCGATCGACTGAGACCGAAGCACAAATCCGATGCCAGAACCGCGAGACCGGGTACCGTGAGCCCGTGGCGTCTCGCAAGGTCCCCGGTAACCTCCCCCAGCTCAGCAACCTCCCCAAGCTCACGCTCGACATCCCGTCCGGATTCGTGCAGCGGGCCCGCACGCTCGCGACCCGGGCCGCGATCGTCGCGGCCGCCGTACCGGTCGGCGCAGCGGTCGCACTCACCGTCACCGACATGGTCCGACGGCGCCGGCACCCGCTCACGGCGAAGTTCCCCACCGAGAAGCCGCTCACCGAGCACATCGACCAGACCGCCACCACGGTCTACACCTACGGCGCCGACCTGTTCGAGGCGATGCTCGAGGCGATCCGCGGCGCTCGCAGCACCGTGATGCTCGAGTCGTACATCTGGAAGAACGACCACGTGGGCCAGCAGTTCAAGCAGGCCCTCATCGACGCGTCCGCTCGCGGGGTCGAGGTCTACGTCATCGTGGACGGCTTCGCCAACCTCGTCGTGCCGTACTCGTTCTTCCGCTTCCCGCCCGCCGTGCACATGCTGCGCTTCCCCGTGCTGCGCCCCGGGATGGCCTACTTCAACATCCGCACCTCCGGGCGCGACCACCGCAAGATCCTCGTCGTCGACGACGAGATCGGGTTCGTCGGCGGGTACAACATCGGCTCCCTGTACGCCACGCAGTGGCGCGACACCCACGTGCGCCTCGCCGGCCCGTCCGTGTGGGAGCTGCGCAACGCGTTCGTCGACTTCTGGAACCGGCACCGCAAGCCGCGCCACCCCATCCTGCCCGACGTCGGGTCCGAGGCCTGGCTCCCCCACCTCAAGGCCGCCCGCAACGCGCCCTCGGAGCTGGTGTTCCCGATCCGCGGCCTCTACCTCGACGCGATCGACCGCGCCACGAACCACGTGTACATCACGCAGGCGTACTTCATCCCGGACCACGACATCCACGCGGCGCTGCTCGCCGCGGCCGCACGCGGCGTCGACGTCCGGGTCCTGGTCCCCCACCGTTCCAACCATGTCGTGGCCGACTGGCTCGCCCGCGGCCAGTACGCGTCCCTGCTGCGCGGTGGCGTGCGGATCTTCCTGTACCAAGGCGCCATGGTGCACGCCAAGACCGCCACCATCGACCGCCGGTGGACCACCATCGGCACGGCCAACATCGACCGGCTCAGCCTGACGGGCAACTACGAGGTCAACCTCGAGATCGTCGACCCCGGCCTGGCTGGCCGCATGGAGGACATCTTCGCCATGGACCTGTCCAACGCGCAGGAGCTCACGCTCGCGCAGTGGGAGGAACGCGGGGCGCTCGCGAAGATCGGGGAGTACCTCCT
This sequence comes from Promicromonospora sp. NPDC023987, assembly GCF_040639055.1. Taxonomy (NCBI): domain Bacteria; kingdom Bacillati; phylum Actinomycetota; class Actinomycetes; order Micrococcales; family Promicromonosporaceae; genus Promicromonospora; species Promicromonospora sp. NPDC023987. Next base: position 8,195 of record NZ_JBEZZF010000045.1, read on the forward strand.
GATCCCGCTGCGCCCCCTGCTGTAGAGGCCCTCACACCGCGGCCTGGGCGGCGCTCCGCACCACGGCCCCGGCATCGGAGTGCTCCCACCGGGTTCGCGGGAGCGCGTCCGGTGCTTCCCGCTGGAGCCACGTCACCAGGCCCTCGCGCACCAGGCACTGCAGGTCCCACAGCGCCAGGCTGTCCGCGCTGCTGATCGTCGCCCGCGCACGCACCAGCCCGGACACGGCGGAGGTGACCTTCAGGCTCACCACCCGGCCGTCCCACAACGGTGACTCCACCAGGATGCGCCGCAGCTCGTCGCGCATCGGCTCCAGCGGCACCCGGAAGTCGACGTCGATCTCCACGATGCCCATGACCTCCGTCTTACGCCGCGTCCAGTTCTCGTACGGCGTGGAGGTGAAGTACGTGCACGGCAGGATCAGCGTGCGCTCGTCCCAGATCTGCATCACCACGTACGCGAGCGTGATGTCCTCGATGGTGCCCCACTCGCCCTCGACCACGACCACGTCACCGACACGCACCGCATCGCTGAACGCGATCTGCATCCCCGCGAACAGGTTCCCCAACGAGGACTGCGCCGCGAGGGCCGCCACGACCGACAGCACGCCGGCCGACGCCAGCAGGCTCGCGCTGGCGGTCCTGGCCTCGGGGAACGTGAACAGGACCGCCGCGCACGCCACCACGGACACCAGGCCGATCGTGAGGCGCCGCACGACCAGGATCTGGGTACGCAGCCGGCGCGCGTGCCGGCCTTCCATGCTGGTGCCCACCCGGTGCAGCGCGCGGTCCTCGACCACCAGGGCCACGGTGGCGACCATCCACGCGGAGCTGACGATCACCGACACCACCACGACGTGCTCCAGCACGGGGAACCAGTGGTCACCACGGTTCGCGGTCGACCACACGGCGATCCACATGCCCAGGACCATGAACGTGGCGTGGGCGGGCTTGCGCAGCCGCACGGCGATCTCCCGGACGGTCTCGTTGCTGCGTGCGGCGAACCGCACCACCTTCGAGGCCAGCATCACGGCGAAGAACGCCACGGTGATCGCGAGGGCCACCCATCCGAGCGTCACGGCGAGGTTGGTTGCCTGTTCGATCTCTTCCTCTGCCACGGGCACAGCGTCGCCCATCGGTACCGCGCGCCGCAAACTCCACAACCGGGACATTGCGGAGTTCACCCTGGCGGTCGTCGGGCTGCTGCGGTGGTGGCCGCGTCAGACGGTCAGCGACTCCCCTGCCGACAGGCGCGTGTAGGTGTACTTCCCGCCGAGGCGTGCCGTGTCCAGCCACCGCGCGGTCAGGGTGTGGCCCACCTCGGACAGCGGTGCGTCATGGATCGGCACGACGACGGCGGCGGGGACGGCGCGCGCGAAGTCGATGACCTCGGCGAGCTTGACCCAGGGTCCGGAGACCGGCACGAGCAGCACGTCGAGGACGTCGTCGGGCAGGGCGTCGGGTGCGGTGTATGAGTCGCCGGGGTGGTAGATCCCGCGCCCGGGCGTCGTGACGTGATAGGTCACGTTCCTGGCCAGCCGGGGGGCGTCGGGATGGATCTCGGCGTGGTCTCCCCCGCCGACGGTGACTTGGGCGCCCGAGATGTGCAGGACGTCGCCGGGCGTGACCTCGTGGACGCGTTCCGTCGGTGCGTCGCCGGAGAGGAGGTCGTCGATGGCCGAGCGTGGGCCCCACACGTGGGCGTCGGTGCCGGATGCGAGGTGCTGGAGCACTGCTTCCGCGTCCAGGTGGTCGGCGTGGTCGTGCGTGATCAGGACGGCGGTGGCACCGTTCAGGGCGGCCTGGGTGTCGGAGAAGGATCCGGGGTCGATGACGAGCGTGCCGCCGCCGTCGGGCAGGGCGAGGCTGACGCACGCGTGACCGTGGAAGGTGAGCTGCATGCTGGCAGGTTACGCCTGCACGCCGTATCCAGCAGGGATACAGCAGACCGCCTGGTCGGGTTCGTCGCGGCCCCGTCCCAGACGGCTGAGTGATGCGGTGTGGTGGCGGCCGGGTCAGCCGGCGGAGCGTGCCGCCCGGCGTTGCGCGAGCTCGTCGCCCTCGACGGCGGGGACGTCGCCGGGCTCGCCCGGGTCGAGGGTCTCGGTCGGCATCTGGGCGAGGGTGCCTTCGATCTCTCGCCACACCCGGCCGACGGCGATGCCGAACACGCCCTGGCCGCCCGCGACGAGGTCGACGACCTCGTCGGGTGAGGTGCACTCGTACACGCTCGCGCCGTCGGACATGAGGGTGATCTGTGCCAGGTCGTCGACGCCCCGCTCACGCAGCGCGGTGACGGCGGTGCGGATCTGCTGCAGGGAGACACCGGTGTCCAGGAGGCGCTTGACGACCTTCAGCACGAGGATGTCGCGGAAGCTGTACAGCCGGTGCGTTCCGGAGCCGGTGGCCGGTTTGATGCTGGGCTCGACGAGTCCGGTGCGGGCCCAGTAGTCGAGCTGGCGGTAGGTGATGCCGGCGATGTGGCATGCCGTGGTTCCGCGATAGCCGGTCGTGGAGTCCTGCTCCGTCAGGTCCTCACCGAAGAGGAGGCCCTGCGCGCCGTGCGGGACCGTAGCGCGTGTGGCTCTCTCACCGCTGGTGTTCACTGTGCCTCCTGGGGTGTCGTGACCACGCTATGGCGCGTCGAAGGTGATTTCAAAGATGCGCGCCGTGAAAGGTTCGGCGTGTCGCGAGCTGTTCGGTTTTCACCCGGTGAGTTGGTCCGCTTTCATCCGGTTCGGCCACCACCGCCTGGGGTGCCGCCACCTGGGGGTCCGAGGAAGTCCTCGGGGGTGACGTGGTCGAGGAAGTCGCGGAACCGTTCGACCTCGGCCTGCTGGTCGACGTCGACGATCTCGACGCCGGCCAGTGCCACGATCTCGGCGGAGCACAGGACGGGGCTGCTGGTGCGCACGGCGAGCGCTATGGCGTCGGAGGCCCGGGAGTCGAGGTGGACGCCGTTGCTCAGGACGAGCTCGGCGAAGTAGATCCCGCCTTCCAGGGCGACGATCTCCACGCGTTCGAGCGTGACGCCGACGGCGCCGAGGACGTCGCGCAGGAGGTCGTGGGTCATGGGGCGGGGTGTGGCGAGGCCTGCCTGAGCCATGGCGATGGCGCTGGCCTCACGTGCGCCGATGACTATGGGGATGGCCAGGTCGGCGGCGCTGTCCAGCAGCAGCACGACGATCTCCTGATCGCGTTGCTGCTGTCGCACACCGATGATCTCCACGGGAACCATCGGCACGTCGTCGGGCCTCACGCTTTCACCGTACGGCTTCTCGTGGTCACTCGTCGCGCGCGCGGGACAAATTCCTGGTCACCGACGGGTCGGCCGGCGGCAAAGACGGGTGATCTTTACGTGCGGGCGCGGCGCGGGAGGGGCCACGTGGCGGGGCCGTGTCCTGGGCGGACGCCGGTCAGCCGAGGTCGTCGATGCCCTGCCGGACCCATGCGGCGTGCAGGCGGGTGAACAGCTCACCGATGTCGCTCGCCATGCTGGCGGCGCGGCCGCGTGCCGCGCTGGCCTGCTGGCTGCGCAGCGGTGCGACGACCTGGTCGACGAGCGCGACCTGCCGGTCGGCGGAGGTGCGGAAGGAACGCAGGTGGCGGGGCTCGATGCCGAACTCTGCCAGGGCGCCGGCGATCCGGGCGACGTCGACGGCGCTCGACCCGAAGGTGCTGCCCGACGACGGCAGGAGGCCTGCCCTGGCCAGGTCCTGCACGAACTCTTCGGTGACGCCGGCCGCGTCGGCCACGGACTGCGCGGTCCAGCGGCGCCGGGCGGGTGCGGCGGCGCCGGCCAGGCGTGGTGCGGGGTGCTCGGCCGAGTCGGGGTCGGCGTCCATCGCGGCGAGGCGTTCCTTGATGACCTTCAGCGGCATGTAGCTGTCGCGCTGCTCGGTCAGGACGAACCGCAGTCGTTCGACGTCGGCCTGGCTGTACTGGCGGTAGCCCGACGGCGTGCGCACCGGCTCGATCAGGCCCTGCTCCTCGAGGAAGCGGAGCTTGGAGTGCGAGACGGAGGGGAACTCCTGGCCCAGCGCACGCAGCACGTCGCTGATGCGCATCGTGGCCTGGCGGGAGATGCCACGGGGCCAGGGCGCGTCGAGGTCGTCCTGGTCCTGACCGTGCTCGGTGTCCTGTGCACGGTCGTGGCGCGGGACGGCGGGGCCGTGGACCCCACGATCGTCGCGCGCGGCGCCGGTCGTCACGGGGCGGGCGTCCCCGCGCCCCACTGCCCCGGCGACTGCGGGCTGGCGTGGAAGGTCAGGCGGAACTTGCCGATCTGCACCTCGTCGCCGGTGACCAGCGTGGCCGCGTCGATGCGGCCACGGTTGACGTAGGTGCCGTTCAGTGAGCCGATGTCACGGACGACGAACGAGTCGCCCTCGCGCACGAACTCCGCGTGCTTGCGGGACACGGTGACATCGTCCAGGAAGATGTCGGCCTGCTCGCTCCGGCCGGCCACCGAGCGACCGGTGTCCAGGAGGAAGCGTGCACCGAATCCTGGGCCGCGCTGCACGATCAGCAGCGCGGAGTGCCGCGGCAGAGCGGCGACCGCGGCGGCTTCCTCCGGGCTGAGCGCCGTGCGTGGCGCCTGCTCGTCGGAGGTCGGGAACGCGATGCGACCCAGGTTGGCCGTGGTATCGGGCCCGACCGGATGGGCGCTGGGGTCCGTCATCAGGTCTCCTCGGGTGCGGTGATGATGTGCTGGGTTACTACGCTCGGACAACGGCTGGGACCGTCCCCGGGTTCCACTCAACCTACCCCGACCACGATGGACACGGAAACCAAAGTTGGGAACCAACCCGGATAAAACTACCCACGTCGCGGCGGTTCCGCATGCCGGTTTCCACAGCTCGTACCACCGGCCCCCCGATCAGCGCCCGGAACGTGGCGCGGGTCACTCCTCCTCGACCGGTTCGGCATGCTCCGGTTCCCCCGGGATACGCAGCGCGTCCACCCTGACCTGGTCGGAGACCGTGGTGGTCGCTTCACCGCCCTCCTCACGGATCCGCGGCAGCGCACCACCCGGGATCTCCAGCGCACGGTCGATCGTCTCGGGGTCACCGATGGCCGTCCACTCGTACGGGGAGCTGATCGCCGACCCGTCCAGCACCACGCTGCCACCGGAGTCCACGAAGTAGCTGGTCGTCACGAGCCGCACCCCGTTGACCTGGATCGCCTCGGCCCCCGCGTTGCGCAGCTCCTCGAGCAGGTTGAACAGGACCTGCGCCTCCAGCGGCCGCTCACCGTCGGCCACATGGATCTGCACCCCCGGACCATGCGCAGGGAGCCTGCCCGAGAGGATGCCCTCCTGCTCGGCACGCTTCAGCGCGAGATCCCGCGCGGCCTGGTCCCGGCCGTCCTCCGACCGCAGCTCGTCCCGGATCTCCTCCAGGTTCGCCACCTCCGCGTCGAGCTGGTCCGCGCGCTGCGTCACCTCGTCCAGCAACCGCACCAGCTCGTCCTGGCGCAGACTGCTGAGCTGGTCCCCCGTCGACTGCCCCACCTGCACCGCCAGGGCAAAACCCAGCAGCAGGCACAGCAGCCCCGTCAACAGCTCCGAACGCGTACCACGCGGCCGCAGCAGCTGCGCCACCCGCCGCCAGCCCGACGCCGGCAGCGGCTGCTCGGCGCTCGCCGGCGCACCGGGCTCGTCGTCGACCCGATGCTCGACCCGGCCCTCGGCCTCCGTCTGGTCCACGCCCCGGTCCTCGCCGCGGTCCTCGACCCCGTCACGGGCCTGGTCCGCAGACCCGTCCGGTCCCCTGCCGCGCTCGTCGCCCATGCTCACGCCTTGAAGATGTGCCGGCGGATCGAGGCAGCGTTCGAGAAGATCCGGATACCGAGCACGACCACCACAGCCGTCGACAGCTGCCCACCCACACCGAGCTGGTCACCGAGGAACACGATGAACGCGGCCACCACCACGTTCGACAAGAACGACACCAGGAACACCTTGTCGTCGAACAACCCGTCGAGCATCGCCCGCAGCCCCCCGAACAGCGCGTCCAGCGCCGCCACCACCGCGATCGGCAGGTACGGCTGCAGCATCAACGGGACGGTCGGCTGCAGCACCAGGCCGGCAACCACCCCCACCACGAGCCCCACGATCGCGATCATCCGTCGTCCTCCTCGGATCGGTCCTCTGTCGTACGCGCGAACCGCAGCGTCGGGGAGCCCGCACCCGGCAGGTACATCCCCTCGCTCGTCGTCACCTCGTTCTCGATGCCGTACTCCGCTTCGAGCAGCTGCAGGAATCCCAACCCCGCCGACCGCGCGAACTCGGCCTGCATGTCCTCCGGGTCCCCCACGGCCTCCACCGTGTACGTCGGCCCGTTCAACGGCTGCAGATCCACCAGGATCGCGTCACCCGCGTTCCGGATCGCCGACAACGACGTCAACCGCTCATCATTCACCGCGACCGCCTCAGCACCCGCCGCCCACAGCTCGTTCACGACGAACTGCACGTCCGCGTCCCGCACCCGCGACTCCGCCGGCGCATCACCCGGATCCACCAGCCCGCCACCCGAACCGTCAGTCAGCCTCACCACCATGCCAGGACCCCGCACCGGCACCGCACCGCTCACCCACCGGTCCAGCTCGTTCACCTCCACCAACGCAGACGGCAACAACCCACCGCTGCGCAGCCCGTCCACCTCCGCACCGAGCTCCACCGACCGCCGCGACAACGACTCCACCGCAGCACTGCGCTCCTGGATCCGCTCCATCAGCACCGTACGTCCCTTCGCCACCGACGGCTGCGGCGCCCGCAGCTCGCGGACCGCGACCGTGGTCGCCGCACCGAGCAGGACCGCCACCAGCAGCCACGTCACCACGCTCACCGCGCCCCGCCGCGACGTCGTCTCCCCCGCCTCCGCGCGCCGCTGAGCCATCTGCGCGTACCCCGGGTCCAGCGGACGCTCCGTGACCTCGCGCAGCAGCGTCATCGACTCGTCCGGGCGCCGGACCTGCGCACCCGCCGACGAACCCGGTGCGGTCATGCCCCGCCCGCCAGTCGCCGCACCTGCGCCACGTACTGCAGCCCCGCCAGCCAGTACAGACCCACACCCCACCAGGTGAAGGCCCAGCCCACCACGTGGGCGCTCGCGCCGACCCAGCCCGGCGCCTCCGCGAGCAGCAGCAGCGGGAACGCGTACAACAGGGCGAACGTCGCGACCTTGCCGACCAGGGTCACGTTCAGCGTGCCGTACCCGAGACGGGCCAGCACCGGCACCGTCAGCGCCAGCAGCACGTCACGCGCCACGATCGCCACCACGAGCCACAGCGGGACCACCTCACGCCAGGCCAGGCCGATCAGCGTCACGAAGATGAACAGGCGGTCCGCGAACGGGTCCAGCATCTGCCCCAATCGGGTGACCTGGTTCAGGCGACGGGCCAGCACACCGTCGAGCCAGTCCGACACGCCCGAGACCGCGAGCACGAGCAACGCCCAACCGTCCTCGCCCAGGACGATCAGCACGGCGAAGACCGGCACGAGCGCCAGCCGCACCAGGCTGATCACGTTGGGCACGGTCAGGACCCGGGAGCTCATCTCCGCCCCAGCAGACACGCACACCGCCCTTGTTCACGCCGGTTTCGTCTCGGCCGCCATCCTACGTGGCCGCCGTTGCGTATCCGCACTGGCGCGCCGTCCAACCACACAACCACGCCCCTCACCACGCACAACATCACCCCCGTGCTGCACGTCACGCTCCCCGCACCTGTGCCGAAGCCCCCAGCAGCCGATAGGGTGGTGTCACATCCCCTTGGAGTTCGTCGTCTTCCCGTGTGTGCACATAACGTGCGAGGCAGGCCCGCAGCCTTGGCTGCGGGGAAGGTGTTTCGGGAGCGAGCGACGCGAGGGCCCTCACCTCGGCCCTGACTCCGCCCGCGACGACGAACGGTGCAGCACTGCATGTCTATCGACACCCATGACCTGATCGCGCCTGCTGAGCAGGACACCGAGCAGGCCATCGCCGACACCGGCGACCAGACGACCCCCGAGGCCGTCACCACTGAGGGCACCACCTCGGAGACCACCTCCGAGACCCCGGCCCCCGAGGCAACCGCCACGGAGCCCGCCGCCGAGCCGGCCACGTCCGAGCCCGCAGCGCCCGCCCCGGAGCCGGAGCCCACCGGCCCGACCTTCGCAAGCCTCGGCCTCCCCGCGCAGCTGATGGCAGCCGTCGACAAGCTCGGCTTCGTCACGCCCTCCGCCATCCAGGCGCGCGCCATCCCCGAGCTGCTCGCCGGCCGCGACATCACCGGCGTCGCCCAGACCGGCACCGGCAAGACCGCCGCGTTCGGCCTCCCGCTGCTCGCCGCCATCGACCCCAAGCTCCGCAAGGTCCAGGCCCTCGTCCTGGCCCCCACCCGCGAGCTCGCCATGCAGGTCGCCGACGCCATCGAGTCCTTCGCGACCGAGCTCGACGACGTCCGCGTCCTGCCCGTCTACGGCGGCGCCCCCTACATCCCCCAGCAGCGCGCCCTGCGCGACGGCGTCCACGTCGTCGTCGGCACCCCCGGCCGCATCAAGGACCACCTCGACCGCGGCGCCCTCAAGCTCGACGACATCCGCTTCCTCGTCCTCGACGAGGCCGACGAGATGCTCCGCATGGGCTTCGCAGAGGACGTCGAGGAGATCTTCGGCCAGGCACCCACCAAGCGCCAGGTCGCCCTCTTCTCCGCGACCATGCCCCCGGCCATCCGCAAGGTCGCCGACCACCACATGACCGACCCCGTGCAGATCGCCGTCACCCGGCAGGCCTCCACCGTCACCGCGGTGCGCCAGACCTACGCCGTCGTGCCCTTCCGCCACAAGGTCGGCTCCCTCGCCCGCGTCCTCGCCACCTCCGACGCCGACGCCGCCATCGTCTTCACCCGCACCCGCGGCGCAGCAGAAGACGTCGGCTCCGCCCTCATCGAGAAGGGCATCTCCGCCGCCACCATCTCCGGCGACGTCGCACAGAAGGAACGCGAGAAGATCGTCGAGCGGCTCCGCTCCGGCGCCCTCGACGTCCTCGTCGCCACCGACGTCGCAGCCCGCGGCCTCGACGTCGACCGCATCGGCCTCGTCGTCAACTTCGACGTCCCCGGCGAGCCCGAGGCCTACGTCCACCGCATCGGCCGCACCGGACGCGCCGGACGCACCGGCGAAGCACTCACCTTCGTCACCCCCCACGAGCGCGGCAAGCTCCGCAGCATCGAGCGCACCATCCGCGCCTCGCTCGAAGAGATCGAGATCCCCTCCCCCAAGGACGTCTCCGCCCACCAGGTCAAGCGCACCCTCGGCAAGGTCGCGACCCGCCGCGAAGCCGGCCGCCTCGAGATGTACACCGACCTCATCCGCACCTACACCCAGGACAACGACGTCGACCCCATCGACGTCGCCGCCGCCATCGCGGCGCTCGCGGTCGGCGACGACGGTCCCCGTGCCCGTGCGGAGCAGGAGGAGTACGAGCGGGAGCGCAGCGAGGCCAAGTCGGCCGCGGCCCGGCGCAACGCCCGTGACGGTGACCGGCACGACCGGGCCCCGCGTGGCCGTTCCGAGGGCGAGCGCGGCATCCGTCGTCCGGCCCGTGGCACGCGCTACCGCATCGCCGTCGGCCACACGCACGGCGTGCAGCCGGGCGGGATCGTCGGTGCGTTGACGGGCGAGGGCGGCATCACCGGCGCCGACGTCGGCAAGATCGACATCTTCGGCAGCTTCTCCCTGGTGGACATCATCGCGCCGCTGGACAACGACGCGCTCGACCGTCTGGCCCGCGCCCGCGTGGCCGGCAAGCCGCTGCGCATCACGCTCGACCGCGGTCCGGCACGGCCCGGAGGCGACCGCGACCGTGCGCCCCGCAGCGGTGGCGACCACCGCCGTCCGGACGGCGAGCGTGGTCCCCGTGCCCGCAGCACCGCCCACTGGGAGGCGCGCAGCAGCCGCTGACCCGGCTGACGCTCGACGAGCAGTCGCATGACGACGGCGGTCGAGCTTGCCGAGACCTGGTCTCGGCAAGCTCGACCGCCGTTCTTGCTGCCCGGGCGCTTCCCGGTCCGGCTACCTCTGGTCGGGCTCGTCCCGGTCGGGCTCGGGGGCCTCGCCCAGCTCGGCGATGAGCGCCACCAGGCGGCGCGCCTCGGCCATTCCGTGCTCGCCGTCGGCGCGCTGGATGCCCATCACGGCGAGCACGTCGCCGTCGGCCAGGTCGAGGTGCACCCACGGGTCGTTCGGCCCGAACCGCACGCCCACGATCTCGGCCCACGACAGCCGACGGCGCTTGGCGTAGTTCACCACGGTCAGGCCGGTCGGGTCCGGGAGGGCGCGCACGGCACCGAAGCGCCAGGCGATGACGGCGCCCAGGAGACCGAACACGATGATCCCCGCCCGGTTCGCGGCGTCGGCGCTGTTCGCGGCCAGCGCGACGAACGTGCAGCCCCCGGCGACGAGCAGCGCGAGCCCGTACGCCGTCGGCGTCCCGAAGCGCCCGCGGAAGGCACGGAAGTGGTCCCGGCCCCGGTGGGGGCCGGTGTCGCCGCTGCCGGTCTCCGCGCTCATGGGGCCTACAACCGGGAGGCGTGGATAGACGTCACGATGATGGCGCGCGCACCGACGTCGTACAGCGCGTCCATGATCTGGTTGGTCTCGCTGCGGGGCACCATGACGCGCACCGCGCAGGCGTCGCTGTGGTGCTGGGCGGAGACGGTCGGGGACTCCTTGCCCGGCGTGATCGCCACGGCCCGCTCCAGCCGTGCCGCGGGGACCACGTAGTCCATGAGCACGTACTCCCGGGCCGTGATCACGCCCTCCAGCCGCCGCGTCAGGACGTTCAGGCCCGCGGGCTGCTCGACGTCCGCCTGCCGGATCAGCACGGCCTCGGAGCGCAGGATCGGGTCGCCGAAGACCTCGAGGCCCGCGGCCCGCAACGTGGTACCGGTCTCCACGACGTCGGCGATGACGTCCGCGACGCCGAGCCGCACGCTCGACTCCACGGCGCCGTCCAGGTGCACGATCGCGGCGGGCTCGACGCCCTGCTTCGCCAGGTGCTGGGCCACGAGTGTGGTGTACGACGACGCCACGCGCCGCCCGGCGATCTGGCTCACCTCGGTCACCGGCGCGGTCTCGCCGGGCCCGGCGGGCGCCGCGTACCGGAACGTGGACCGGGCGAACCCGAGGCCGAGGTGCTCGACCGCGTCGGCGCCCGAGTCGAGCATCAGGTCCCGGCCGGTGATCCCGACGTCGACGGTTCCGGTGCCCACGTACACCGCGACGTCGCGCGGGCGCAGGAAGAAGAACTCGACGTCGTTCTCGGGGTCGGCGAGCACGAGCTCGCGGGTGTCACGGCGCTGACGGTAGCCCGCCTCGCGCAGCATCTCGGAGGCGGGGCCGGACAGGGCACCCTTGTTGGGGACGGCGATGCGCAGCATGTGGTTGGTTCCTCTCTGGGTGTACGGCGGATCTGGGTGCGAGGTCGAGGCCTCGCTACAGATGCGTGTACACGTCCTCGAGGGTCAGTCCCTTGGCGACCATCAGAACCTGCAGGTGGTACAGGAGCTGGGAGATCTCCTCCGCGGTCTCGCTGTCCGACTGGTACTCGGCTGCCATCCACACCTCGGCGGCCTCCTCCACGACCTTCTTGCCGATCGCATGGACGCCGGCATCCAGCTGGGCCACGGTGCCTGAACCCGCTGGACGGGTCTCGGCCTTCTCGGTCAGCTCGGCGAACAGGGTCTCGAAGGTCTTCACGGGCCCAGCCTAGTCGGGCACCGGGGGCACTACCCGCCGCCGTCCCACCTGCTGGCCATGTCGGACCTATGGCGCAGGCCACTCCCGGGCTTCCCGATCTTGGCTGAGGTGCGATGTGCTTGGGAGCTCCGGGTGGGTTCAGAAGTGCTTGGCACACTATTAATCTCGGTGTCAACCATGACATGTCGCGGTGGCCGCTCCCTTCGCGGCCACCGCGACAGCAGGTCACCGGGGTGCGGGCACCAGGTCCCGGAGCGTCACGGCCGTGGCGACCGCGGCCTCGGCCGCCTCGGCGCCCTTGTCCTCGCGGGAGCCGTCCAGACCGGCCCGGTCCAGCGCCTGCGCCTCGTCGTCGCACGTCAGCACCCCGAACCCGACCGGGACGCCCGTGCGCACGCTCACGTCGGTCAGGCCGGTCGTCGCGGCGGAGCACACGTACTCGAAGTGCGGCGTCCCGCCCCGGATCACCACGCCCAGCGCGACGACGGCGTCCGCTCCCCCGGCGGCCGCGCGTGCCGCCGACACCGGAAGCTCGAACGAGCCAGGCACCCGGACCTCCGTCCAGTCGGCGCCCGACGCCTCCAGCGCCCTGCGCGCCCCGGCCAGCAGACCGTCCATGACCTGCTCGTGCCAGCTCGCCGCGACGACCACGACCCGCAGGCCGGTTCCGTCCACGGTCACCTTCGGTGCTCCAGCGCCGCTCATGCGCATGCTCCTTCGTCCTCGTTCACAGCAGGGTTCACAGCAGGGTTCATCGCCAGCTTCAGCTCCGTGAGGTCCAGCCTCTCGATGCGGTGCCCCAGGAGGGCGCGCTTCGTCTCCAGGTAGCGGTGGTTGTGCACGCCGCGACCCACCACGAGCGCCCGCCGCCCGACGACGTCCGTACCCGCCTCCCGCAGGCCCGACACCTTCTCCGGGTTGTTCGTCAGGAGGGTCACGCCGTCCAGCCCGAGGTCCGCCAGCATCGCCGACGCCGCGCCGTACTCCCGCGCGTCGACCGGCAGCCCGAGGTCCACGTTCGCCTCGACCGTGTCCCGGCCGCCGTCCTGCAGCGCGTAGGCCTGGATCTTCGCCGCCAGGCCGATCCCCCGGCCCTCGTGGCCCCGCAGGTACACCACTGCGCCGCCCTCTGCGGCCACCGCCTCGAGCGAGGCCTCCAGCTGCGGGCCGCAGTCGCACCGCAGGGAGCCGAGCGCGTCGCCGGTCAGGCACTCCGAGTGCACCCGCACCAGCGTGCCGCGCGCCGAGCCCTCCCGCCGCGGTCCGGACAGCGCCACCGGGGTCAGCGCCAGGTGCTCGGCACCCGAGAGCAGGTCCCGGTACGCCACCACCCGGAACTCGCCGTGCCGCGTCGGCAACGACGCCTCCCCCACGCGGAGCACGCGGGCGGCCGGGACGTCGTCGAACGCGGAGTCGCCCGGCAGCACGTCGTCCGGTAGCGGAGCCTCGCCCAGCAACGGCGCGGGGTCGTGCGCACGACGCCACGCCACCAGGTCCGCGACCGTCAGCACCACGAGCCCGGCTTCCGCCGCCAGAACCCGCGCCTCGGACAGGCGCAGCACGTCGCCGTCGTCCCGGACGAGCTCCGCGATCGCACCCACCTCGCCCAGGTCCCGGCCCGCACCGCCCGCGAGCCGCACCAGGTCCACCGCGGCCTCCGTGTGGCCCGCACGCTCCAGCACGCCGTCTGGCCGCGCCCGCAGCGGCAGCACGTGCCCCGGCCGGATCAGGTCCCGCGCGCCCGACGCCGGGTCACCCAGCACCCGCAGCGTCCGCGCCCGGTCCGCACCAGAGATGCCCGTCGTCACGCCTTCCGCCGCGTCCACCGACACCGTGTACGCGGTGGCGCGGGGGTCCTCGCTCCGCTCCACCATCAGCGGCAGCTCCAGCGCGTCCGCACGGTGGGCGGGCATCGGCGCACACAGGTAGCCCGACGAGTGCCGCACCGTCCAGCCCACCCACTCGGCGGTCGCCGTGCTCGCGGCGAGCACCACGTCCACCTCGTTCTCCCGGCCCGCGTCGTCGGCCACGAGGACCGGACGGCCGGCAGCCAGCTCGGCGAGGGCCTGCTCCACGAGGCCAGAGCCCGGCCCGGCCACGAGCCGCTCGTCCACGACGCCAACGGCGCTCGCGGTGTCCCGCGCGCTCATCGTGCGGCCTCCGTCGCCAGGTCGCCGAAGGCGGCCCGAGCACTCGGTGCGGGAGCGCCGGTCGTGCCCGTCGCCAGCAGCCGCTCGACGTACTTCGCGAGCACGTCCACCTCGACGTTGACCAGGTCACCCGGGGTGAGCCGGCCGAGCGTCGTCGCGGCGAGCGTGGTCGGGATGAGCGACACGCCGAACCCCTCGTCCGACACCCAGGTCACGGTCAGCGAGACCCCCGCGAGGGCCACGGAGCCCTTCTCCGCGACGTACCGGGTCAGCGTGCCGGGCGCGCCGAACGCGAGGTCGTCCCAGCGCGGTCCGGGCGTGCGGCCCACCAGCGTCGCGACGCCGTCGACGTGCCCCTGAACCACGTGCCCGCCCAGCCGGCCGTTGGCGGGCAGGGCGCGCTCCAGGTTGACCGGCGCACCCGGGACGAGGCCGCCGAGCGAGCTGCGGCGCAGGGTCTCCGGCATGACCTCGGCCACGAACGCGCCGTCGGCAACCGAGGTGACGGTGAGGCACACCCCGTCGACGGCGATCGAGTCGCCGGGACGGGCGTCCGACGCGGCGAGCGGGCCCACGACGGTCAGGACCGCGTCGGACGCGTCGTCGCCGTCGGGCCGGGCGATCGCGACGACGGAGCCGAGCTCCTCGATGATTCCGGTGAACATCAGATCTCCTCCTGGGTGGGCCGGACGGGCCGACCGTCCTGTCGTGGCTGGTTCGTTGTGGGCTGCGCGCGGCGCGCGACCATGAGCACGTCGTCCCCGAGCCGGGTCACGTCGTGGGTGGTGAAGCGCGCCGCCGCGCCGATGGTGGTGATGCCGAGGTCCCCTACGACGGTCGGACCGGCGCCGAGCAGCACCGGCGCGACATAGGCGTGGAGCTCGTCGACGGCGTCGGCGGCCAGCAGCGCGGTCGCCAGGGTCGGGCCGCCCTCCACGAGGAGGTGGCGTACCTCGCGTTCCGCGAGCCGGTCGAGCACGGCTGCGAGATCGTGCTCCGGCAGGTGCAGCAGCGCGCCGCCGGGCCCGCGCAGGCGGGCGGCGTCCGGCACCGGGCGGCGGCCCAGCACCACCCGGAGCGGCTGGTGCTCGAAGAGCCCGCCGTCGATCGTCCGGGCGGTCAGCGACGGGTCGTCGGCCAGGGCGGTGCCCGTGCCGACCGCTATCGCGTCGACCTGCGCACGGACCGTGTGGGCGTGGGCACGTGCCTGCGGGCCCGTGATCCAGCGGCTCGTCCCGTCCGCGGCGGCGACCCTGCCGTCGAGGCTCGTCGCGAGCTTCAGGGTCACGTAGGGCCGGCGGGTCCGGACGGCGTGCAGCCAGTGCCGGAGCAGCTCCTCGCCCTCGTCCGCCAGGGTGCCGGTGGTCACCTCGATACCGGCGGCCCGCAGCTTGGCCGCCCCGCCGGTCGCTACCGGGTTCGGGTCGCCGACCGCCACGTGCACGGCGGCGACGCCGGCGTCGATCAGGGCGTCGGCGCAGGGCCCGGTGCGGCCGTGGTGGGCGCACGGTTCGAGCGTCACGACCGCCGTCGTACCCCGCGGGTCGATGCCGCGCGAGCGTGCGGAGGCCAGGGCCGCAGCCTCAGCGTGCGGGGTGCCCGCACCGCGGTGGAAGCCCTCGGCGACGGTGCGGCCGTCCGGGTCGAGGAGCACGCAGCCGACACGCGGGTTCGGGCCGTGTGCCGGGCCCTGGGCGGCCAGCGCGAGGGCGCGGCGCATGGCGCTCTCGACCACGGTCGGTGCGGCGGATACCGCCGCGTACTGCGCGGCGCCCTGCGGTGCCTGGGTCATGCGGTCCTTCCCCGAGCTTCGGCGCTCCGGGGGTGGACGACGGGTGCGCGGACGAGACCTCTCGGCCCTGCCCGCGCGCACGACGTCACGGCGACGCACGCCCCAGGGGGCGACGACGCCGCACGTGCTTCCTCCCATCCGGACTTTCACCGTCGGTCCTGGAGTTCCACCAGATCAACCGGCCCTCCTTGCGGAGGACGCGGGTCGCGGACTGTCACCGCCGGCTCGGAATTACACCGACCCCGGAGCACGTGTGTGCGTACTGCTGCTTGCCAGCATGCCATATCTGGCCGGGCGACCGGCATGGTCTGCGTCACACCGTGGGCCGGTGGTGCACTGCCTGCACGGTCCGGGTGTGATGTGGGTCCGCTTGGCACACTTTTTCTCACCAGACCACGTCGAGAATGACCTGAGGTACCGAATCCGGCCTCGTTCGGTACCTCAGGTCATTTTCGAACCGGACCTTGCTCCCCCTCCCAGCCTGGCACCGCTCACCCCGCCGTCTCAGTGGGTGTGCTTGGCCGCCAGCTCGCGCAGCGTCGCGATCTCGGCCGGGATGTCCTCGGCCCCGTACACCGCCGACCCCGCGACGAAGACGTTCGCGCCCGCGTCGGCCGCTCGCTCGATCGTGTCGCGCGACACTCCCCCGTCGACCTGGATCCAGACGTCCAGACCCGACTCGCTCACGGCCTCCCGCGCTCGGCGGATCTTCGGCAGCGTCCCCTCGATGAAGGACTGCCCGCCGAATCCCGGCTCGACGGTCATCACGAGGATCATGTCGATCTCGCCGAGCAGGTCCAGGTAGGGCTCCACCGGCGTAGCGGGCCGCAGGGCGACCCCCGCCCGCGCACCGAGCTTCCG
Organism: Promicromonospora sp. NPDC023987; assembly: GCF_040639055.1. Taxonomy (NCBI): domain Bacteria; kingdom Bacillati; phylum Actinomycetota; class Actinomycetes; order Micrococcales; family Promicromonosporaceae; genus Promicromonospora; species Promicromonospora sp. NPDC023987. The sequence continues at coordinate 24,737 of NZ_JBEZZF010000045.1, forward strand.
CAGCTCCCGCGCCAGGCGCACCGGCGCCTGGGCCGCCTCCGCGTGGAAGGTGACCGACGCCGCCCCCGCCTCCGCGAACGCCGGTGCCCACCGGTCGGGGTTCTCGATCATGAGGTGCGCGTCGAGCGGGACCGGGGACACCTTCGCGAGCCGCTCGAAGATCGGCAGCCCCAGCGTCAGGTTCGGCACGAAGTGGTTGTCCATGACGTCGACGTGCGCGTAGTCGGCGTCGGCGATCCGGCCGAGGTCGCGCTCGAGGTTCGCGAAGTCGGCGGACAGGATGCTCGGGGCGATGAGGGCTGCCATGACGTCAGCGTAGAGCGCGACTCTCGGCGTCACCGAACCGTGCCACCCGACCTCGCCGCCGAACCCGAGGTGCGCGCGCCAGGTCTCCTGAAGAACGATCACATCTGCACGACACAGTTCAGCCAGGACGAACTGTTCGGGACAGGCCGCAGACCCGGCCCACAGCCGAACGTGGCTCACGTTGACCTCCTGCCGCTACGCTCTCGCCGTGGACCGTGCCGACAGCCCAGAGGACGGCGGGCGCCTCACGCACCGGCGGTCGAGATGACTCGCCGCCAGAAGGAAGCCCGCAGGGCGATGGAGCGTCGGATCGCGGCTCAGTCCGCGGCTCAGTCGAAGCAGTCGGTCCCGGAGAGCTCATTCTGGGAGAAGTTCCGCACCGGCCTCGCCACCATGCGAACCAATCTTTCCAAGGCTCCGACGAGGGTCTTGTCGGCCAGTGCCGTCGCCCTCCTCGTCTTCTGGATCCCGGTCGCCTGGATCACCGTTGATCACCTCGTCACGCCCCTGATCCTCGATGTTCGCGGCGTCACCGTCGAGGCGTTCGTCGACCAGCGTTTCTACGGCAGATCCAGTCATACGCTCGATGTTCAGACCCTTGAGGGTCCACAGTTCTCGACCACCCTTGAGCACTGGCCGCGCGGCCTCGAGGTCGGTGACCTGTTCAACCTGACCTACGACCCGCAGCAGCCGAACCGAGCCACCGCGGAGGACGCGCCCTGGATCGACGCGACCGTCATCCAGTTCCTCTTCCTGGCTCTGCTCATACTCCCGCTCGGACTCCTGCTCGTTCCGATCGCTCTCGAGCTCGCCCGGCGTGGGTGGAGCCGCGCAACGTCGCGGCGCGGCGCGGACAGCACGGATGCACCGGGTACACGACCCCGGGACATGCAGCGCGCGTACCCGGCCGCGGTCCGGTACCTGCGCAGCAACACCGAAACCCAGCCGGCGATCATGACATTCGCGGTGTTCGTGCTGATCCCGGCGTTACTCGTCCTCGGTAGCGGAACCTTGGCCGTGGTACAGGTCGCAGAAGCGGCTGCGCTGCACCAGCGAGGAGGCTCCGGTACGGCGATCGTCGACCGGACGAACACGGTCTCCGGATGGGGCGAACGCGTTGAGATCCACTTTGTTGCGCCCGCCGAGCCACGGGTCAGGCCTGTGCGAACGACCGTCACGAACCTTGCGGACGTGCACTTCGAGGGCGAGCGCATCAAGATCGTCTACGACCCCGAACATCCGGAGAACGCTGTTGAAGCGGGCGCTGTCGCATGGGGCTGGTCCGAGTGGAACGCAATCTTCTTCTTCGTCGCTTCTGCAGCGTTCGGGGCGGTGAGCTTCCCCGCCGTCGTCCCGCGTCTTGGCCGCGCGGTGCGTCGCGACCAGCCCACGATCGGGTAGGCGACCCGGTTCAGCCACCCAGGCCGCTCGGCCCTCGCACCCGTCCGCGCTACGCCGTGCGCCGCAGCAGCGTCAGGTGCATCGCGTCCGTCCCGTGGACGTGCGGCCAGAGCTGCACGTCGTCGCGGTCCGCCAGGGGGATCTCGTCGGCGGCCCCGCCCGCGCGCACGACCGACCGCACGGCGGCGGGCGTGTCGAGCCGCTCGACGTCGTCGCGCTTCTTCAGGACGTCTGACACCACGAGCTGCGTCTCGGCGAGGTGCGGGGAGCACGTCACGTAGGCCACCACTCCCCCGGGCCGCACGGCGTCCAGCGCCGAGGCGAGCAGCTCGCGCTGCAGCGCGGTGAGCGCGGCGAGGTCCGACGGCGTCCGCCGCCACCGGCTCTCGGGCCGACGGCGGAGCGCGCCCAGCCCGGTGCACGGCGCGTCGACGAGCACGCGGTCGTAGGCGCCCGGTTCGTCGGCGCCGACCTCGCGCCCGTCGCCGGTCCGCACCTCCTCGACCACGCCGTCGAGCATCGCCGCCAGGGTCTTCTCCACCAGGCGGGCACGGTGCGGCGCCACCTCGTTGGCGACCAGCGTGGCACCGCGCCGGCCGGCCAGCGCCGCCAGCAGCGCCGCCTTGCCGCCAGGACCGGCGCACAGGTCGAGCCAGCGCTCGTCGCGGCCCTCCAGGGGCGCGCCGGCCAGCGCCAGGGTCACGAGCTGCGAGCCCTCGTCCTGCACGCCCGCCAGGCCCTCCCGGACCGCGGGGATCCCGGACGGGTCGGAGCCCTCCAGACGCAGCGCCGTGGACGCCCAGCGGCCGGCGACCAGGTCGGCGTCGCCCCAGGCGGCCTCGTCGGACACGTCGACGAGGCCGGGCCGGGCGACCAGGGTCACGCGCGGCGGGACGTTGTCCGCGGCCAGCAGGTCACCGATCTCGTCGGCGTCGCGGCCGTTGCCCGCCAGCGCCTCGCGCATGGCGCGGGCGATCCACAGCGGGTGCGACTCGGTTGCCGCAAGGCCCGTCAGGGCGTCGGGCGCCTCCTTCTCGAGACCTGCCATCCATTCGTCGAGTGGGCGCTCCGAGACCCGGCGCAGCACAGCGTTCACCATCTGCGCGGGTCCGGCGCCCACGCGGTTGCGTGCGAGGCCCACCGTCTCGGAGACGGCGGCGTGCACGGGGACGCGCATGCCGAGCACCTGGTGCGCGCCGAGGCGCAGCACGTCGAGCAGCGCCGGGTCCAGCCCGGGCAACGGACGGTCCACGCAGGTGGACAGGATGGCGTCGTACCGGCCGCGCAGGCGCAGCGTGCCGTAGGTCAGCTCGGTCGCGAACCCGGCGTCACGCCCGCGGATGTGCCGCTCGCGCAGCAGCGGGGGCAGCACCAGGTTCGCGTACGCGTCCGACTCGTCGACCTCGCGCAGCACGTCGAACGCGGCCATCCGGGCCGGGTCGGTGCGCTTGCGACGTTCCGACGGCGCCTGCGACGTGCGGAACCGGTCGCCGCCCCGGGAGCGCGACGCGGAACGCTGACGACCGGAGGAGTTGCGCCGGTCGTCGTCGAAGCTCCGGCCGCCGCCCGGGCCGCCGCGCTCGGGGCCGCCGTCGCCGCGGTCTGCCTCGTACCCGCTCATGCCGACACCTCCGTCGCGCCGGTCGTGGAGCCACCGAGCACGAGACCCGCCTCGACGAGCGGGCGCCCGGCGCCACGGGCCCAGTCAGGTGCGGGCATCGCCTTCTTCCCGACAGGTCGCACCTCGCCGAGCGCGACGGCGTGCGTGGCCGTCCCGACCAGGACCTCGTGCTTGAGCGCGCGCACCTCGCCCGGCCGCAGGTCGACGACCTCCGGGCGCGGCGCGACGGGGCCGAGCCCCAGTCGGGAGCCGTCCGGCAGCACCGTCCACGCGCCGGGTGCCGGCGTGCAGCCGCGCACGAGGCGGTCGACCGCGAGCGCCGGGGCCGTCCAGGTGACGCGGGCGTCGTCGGTGGTGAGCTTGGGGGCGACGGAGATGCCGTCGGCTGGCTGGGCCTGGGGGTGGAGGGTGCCGTCCTCCAGGGCGTCGAGGGTGGCGACGAGGAGCTCGGCGCCGGAGACGGCGAGGCGGCCGAGGAGGTCGCCGGAGGTGTCGGTGGGCCGGATGGTCTCGGTGGCGGTGCCGAGCACGGGGCCGGTGTCCATGCCTTCGTCGAGCAGGAACGTGGTGGCGCCGGTGACCTGGTCGCCGGCGATCACGGCGCGCTGTACGGGTGCGGCTCCGCGCCAGGCGGGCAGCACGGAGAAGTGCAGGTTGATCCAGCCGAGTTGGGGCACCGCGAGGACGGCGGGGCGCAGGATGTGCCCGTAGGCGACGACGGGCGCGGCGTCGATCTCGAGGTCCCGCAGGCGTGCGATGAACTCGTCGCCGCGCGGGACGTCGGTGAGCACCGGGATGCCGGCCTCCTCCGCGCGGGCGCGCACGGGGCTCTGCGTGAGCTTGCGGCCGCGGCCCGACGGCGCGTCGGCGCGGGTCAGGACGGCGACGACCTCGTGGCGTGAGGCGATGAGTGCCTCGAGCGAGGCGACGGCGGGTTCGGGGGTTCCTGCGAAGAGAAGACGCACTCAGCCAGTCTAGGTGTGCGCTTTCGGTGCGGCTGCCTGGGCCTCGGCCGGCCCGGCGTCGGATCGGTCACCCTCCGGGGGCCCTGCGGCTGCCCGCACCGCGTCGTGGCTACTCGGCCACCGGGAGCCCCAGCGCTCGGAGGTCCTTGCGGAGGGCCTCGGTGGTCGTGAAGACCACGCCGTGGAAGCCGACGCCGCGCGCGGCGTCCACGTTGACGTCCTTGTCGTCGATGAACACGGCGCGGGCCGGGTCGACGCCGAAGCGCTCGACGACCAGCTCGAAGATGCGGCGGTCGGGCTTGGCCATGCCTTCGCGGCCGGACACGATGACGTCCTCCATGAGCCCGATCGCGGGTGCGGCGGGCTCGGCGCTGTGGAAGGTCTCGGCCTGCCAGTTCGTCAGCCCGTACAGTCGCAGCCCGAGGCCCTTCAGCTCGGCGACCAGCTCGGCGGACCCGTCGATCGGCCCGATCAGTGACAGCTCGTAGTGCTCCACGTACCGGCGCAGGTCGTCCACCAGGTCCGGGCGGGTCCGCTCCACGCGCTCGAGCAGTACCGCGTAGGGGGTCCCTGCGTCGGCGGCGTGGTTGATCGAGGCGAAGTCCACGGCCTCGAAGAAGGCTTCGATCTCGGCCCGGGGCCGGCCCTCGTACGGGCCGAAGGGGTCCCAGCCGATCAGGACGTTGCCGAAGTCGTACACGACGGTGTCGATCGTCGGGCGGTCTTCTGCGGGCGGGGTCACGGGGCTGGTCGTCAAAGGATCTCCTTGGGGTCGAGCTGGACACGGACCGTGCCGCCCTCGCGACGCGCGGAGCGGACGGCAAGGCTCGCCTTGAGCCTACGGGCCAGCTCGGCGCCCTGGCCAAGGGGTACGCGCAGCACTGTCCGTACGGGCAGGTCCAGGGCCTGCACGGCGGCTCCGGCACCGCTGCCTCTGCCCGACGGCGCTCCCGGGCCGCGGCCCGCCGGTCCTCGGCCGGTGGCGTCGGGGTCGACCTCGACCGGGCCCAGCACGCCCGAACCGGTCCCCGGGTCCTCGCGCAGCCCGACGCGCGCGACGACGGCGTCGACCGCCGTGCGGTCCCCGGTCACGGCGGCGATCCGGACGGCGGGGGGCAGGTGCAGCTCGGCCCGCTCGTCGAGCTCGCGCGCGGCGAAGCCTGCCGGGTCCCAGCGCACGAGGGCCTGCGTCGGCCCCGGGGCGCCGTCGCCCACGAGCAGCACCTGCCCCTGTGGCCCGGGACGCACCAGCGACGCGGCCGCCAGCCACCGGTGCAGTGCCTCCGTGCCGGCGGCGAGGCCCGTGCCGCCCGTCATCACGGCGGCGTCCAGCAGGAGCGCTGTGGCGTACCCGGTCTCGGCGACCGGCTCGGCACCGGGGGTCGCCACGACGAGCGCCGGCGTGGCCGGGACGGCGTCGAGCACCCCGCCGGGGGCCGACGCCGACGACAGCCGCACCGGTACGCCCGTGAACGCGCGGCCGAGCTCCTCTGCGGTGCGCGCCGACCCGACGCGCACCGACCGCAGGCCGGTCCAGCCGCACTCCGCGCAGTGCCAGCCGCCCGCGAGCCGCCCGCACCAGGTGCACTGCGGTGCGCCGTCGGCGTGCGGCAGGCCCAGCGGGCCGTGGCAGTGCTCGCAGCGAGCCGCCACCCGGCACCGTGAGCACGCCACGACGGGCAGGTAGCCCGACCGGGGCACCTGCACCAGCACGGGGCCGTGCTCGAGCGCGTCCCTGGCGGCCTTCCAGGCGGCCGACGGCAGGCGGGCCGCCGCGGCGGCACCGTCCCGGGCGAGCTCCACGGACGTCAGGGCCCGCACGCGCGGCGCACGGGAACGCACCACGTCCCGGGACGCCGCGAGCTCGCGGGCCCACCCGGACGCCAGCAGCGCCTGCGCCTGCACGGTCCGGCCCGGCGATCCCAGCAGGAACGCCGCGCCCTCCCGCTCCGCGCGGAGCGCCAGCACCTCGCGGGCGTGGGGGTACGGGGCGTGCGGCTCGGCGAGCGTCTCCTCGCCGTCACCCCACAGGACCACCAGCCCGAGGTCGGCGACCGGAGCGAACATCGCGGCCCGCGTGCCCACCACCACCCGCGCGGTCCCGCGCAGCGCCCGCAGGAACGCGCGGTAGCGGGGTGCTGGCCCGTCGTCGGCGAGGAGCCGCACGACGTCGCCCGCACCGAGCCCCGCGCCCTCCAGGGCCGTGCTCACGCGCGCCACGTCCCGGGCGTCCGGCACGACCATGAGCACGCCCCGTCCGCCGGCGGTGCACGCCCGCACGGCCTGCGCGACGGCGGCGGCCCAGTGCGGTGTGCCCCTGCCCGCACGGCCTGTGCCGGGGTCGGAGCCTGAGGCGGGGCTCGCCTCGGTACCGGTGTCCGTACTCCTGTCAGCACCGGTGTCCGTGCCCACGCCCGAGAGCGCCGACCAGACGGCCCGCGGTGCCTCGCCGGCCTGGATGCGGCGCAGGTACGCCTCTCCCCCGCGGTACGGGGCCCACGCGGAGGACTGCGGCGGCGTGGTGGCGACGTCCGGTACGGGCGGCTCGGGCGCCGGCTCCTTCTCCACCCGTGCGTGGCGGGGAGGCAGGGCCAGGCGCAGCACGTCCGCGAGCGTGCCGGCGTACCGGTCCGCGACCGCCCTGCACAGCTCCAGCACCTGCGGCGTCAGCACCTGCTCGCCGGACACCACCTTGCGCAGCGGCACGAGGCGGCCGTCGTGGTCGGAGGTCTCCTGGCGCGCCACGACGTACCCGGCGACGTCCTGCCGCCCGAACCGCGCCTTGACGCGGACGCCGGGCTGGGCCTCCTCGGCCATCGTGGCCGGGACCAGATAGTCGTACGCCTGGTCGAGGTGCGCGGGCTGCAGGTCGAGCACGACCCGGGCCACCGGAAGGGTCTCGCTGATCGGGACGCCGTTGGTCTCGGCCTTGTCGAGCGGGTTCTTGCCACGGCCGCGTCCACGGGCGGGCGCCGCGCCCACCTCGTCGAGCCCCAGGAGAGCGCCGTCAGGTAGGTCATCCTGCTGCACGGCCTCGTGCTGCACGGCTTGGTCCTGCACAGACCCGTCCTGCACAGCCTCGTCCTGCGCAGCCTCCTCTGGCGACACCGCCTGCCCCACGTCCCCGTTCACGTCCCTATCCCACCACGCGCCACCGACATCCCCGGGCGCCGTGCCAGGGTCGGCAGCTCGCAGCCAGGTCGGCACCTTGCACCGAGGTCGGCACAGGCCTGGACCGACCTCGGTGCAAGGTCACGACCTCGAGCGAGGGTGCCGACCGCCGAACAGCTCGCTCGCGGCGGGCCAGCAGCCGTCAGAAGAGGCTCAGCAGGTCCTCGACGCGGTCCGTGCGCTCCCACGTGAAGCTGGGCAGGTCGCGCCCGAAGTGCCCGTAGGTCGACGTAGCGCGGTAGATGGGCCGCAGCAGGTCGAGGTCGCGCACGATGGCGGCGGGACGCAGGTCGAACACCTCGCGGATGGCTGTCGTGATCCGCTCGACGGGCACCGTCTCGGTGCCGAAGGTCTCGACGTAGAGGCCGACCGGGTGCGCCTTGCCGATCGCGTAGGCGACCTGTGCCTCGCAGCGCCGCGCCAGCCCTGCCGCGACCACGTTCTTGGCCACCCAGCGCATGGCGTACGCGGCGGACCGGTCCACCTTGGACGGGTCCTTGCCCGAGAACGCGCCGCCGCCGTGCCGCGCCATGCCGCCGTACGTGTCGACGATGATCTTGCGGCCCGTCAGGCCCGCGTCGCCCTGCGGCCCCCCGATCACGAACTTGCCGGTCGGGTTCACGAACTGCTGCGCGCCGGACCAGTCCAGGCCCGCGGCGTCCAGCACGGGGGCTATGACGGTCTCGGCCACCTCGGCGTGCAGCTTCTCCTGCTGGACGTCGGCGTCGTGCTGCGTGGAGAGCACCACCGTGTCGATCGCGACGGGGCGGTCGCCGTCGTACCCGACGGTCACCTGGGTCTTGCCGTCCGGGCGCAGGCCCAGCAGCTCGCCCGACTTGCGCACGGCGGCCAGGCGCTCCGAGAGGCGGTGCGCCAGCCAGCCGGCCACGGGCATCAGGGACGGCGTCTCGTCGGACGCGTAGCCGAACATGAGTCCCTGGTCGCCCGCGCCCTGCGCGTCCATGGGGTCGAGGTCGCCCGTGTCGTCCCGCATCTCCAGGGCCTTGTCGACTCCCTGCGCGATGTCGGGCGACTGCTGGCCGATCGACACGGAGACACCGCACGAGTCGCCGTCGAACCCGATGGCCGACGACGTGTAGCCGATCCCGCGCACCACGTCCCGCACGATCTGCGGGATCTCGACGTAGGCCTCGGTGGTGACCTCACCGGCGACGTGCACCAGGCCGGTCGTGACCATGGTCTCGACCGCCACCCGCGACGTCGGGTCCTGTTCCAGCAGGGCGTCGAGGATGGCATCGCTGATCTGATCACAGACCTTGTCCGGATGACCCTCGGTCACGGACTCGGACGTGAAAAGGCGCAGCTCGCTCATGGGTACCAGCCTACGGTCTCGCACAGCGAACAGTCGATCCTGAAAGGTGAGACGGGGATCACGGCCCGGCCGAGAACTACTGCGGCAGCAGCTTGACGACGGCGTCCCACAGGGCGTCCGCCACCTCACGCTTGGACCCGGCGGCCTGTCCGACGACGTCGCCGGCCCCGTCCAGGACCGTGACCTCGTTGCCGTCCGTACCGAACCCGCGACCGGAGCCGACGGCGTTGACCGCGATCAGGTCAGCGCCCTTGCGCCGGGCCTTGGCGCGACCGTGCTCGAGGACGGTCCCGGAGGCGTCGCCCGTCTCGGCGGCGAAGCCCACCACCACCTGCCCGGACCGCAGCCGCTCGTGCGCCAGCTCCGCGAGGATGTCCGGGTTCTCGACGAGCTCGATCGGCGCGGGGCCCTGCCCTGGCACTTTCTTGATCTTGGCGTCTGGCGTGGCGGCCGGGCGGAAGTCTGCCACCGCCGCCGCCATCACCACGACGTCCGCGTCCGCACCGGCGGTGCGGACCGCGTCACGCAGCTCGGCGGTGGACTCGACCTGCACGACGGCGCAGGGCCGCTCCCCGGTCCGTACCTGGTCGGTCACGTCCTGCGCGAGGTTGGCCGCCACCAGGGTCACGTGAGCGCCGCGTGCGGCAGCCGCCTGAGCGAGTGCGACACCCTGCCTCCCGCTCGACCGGTTACCGATGAACCGGACCGGGTCGATCGACTCCCTGGTGCCGCCGGCGGACACGACGACGTGGCGACCGGCCAGGTCCTGGGTCTCGACAGGCTCGACCACCGGAGGCACCGGCTCGACCTGCGAACGGTCGGTCGGCGGCGCGTCGACCAGGGAGAGCGCCTCGCGCGCGATGTCCTCCGGGTCGGGCAGCCGGCCCGGCCCCGTGTCGGTGCCGGTGAGTCGACCCGCTGCGGGCTCGATCACGTGCACACCCCGCTCGCGAAGGGTGGCGACGTTCGCCCGCGTCGCGGGGTGGTCCCACATCTCGGTGTGCATCGCGGGAGCGAACACCACCGGGCAGCGGGCCGCCAGCAGCGTCGTGGTCAGCAGATCGTCGGCGAGGCCGGCGACGGCGCGCGCCATGAAGTCGGCGGTCGCCGGGGCGACGATCACGAGGTCGGCGCCCTTGCCCAGCGCCACGTGCTGTACGCCGGGCACGTCGTCGAACACCTCGGTGCTGACGGGCTCACCCGACAACGCCTCGAAGGTCGGCGCGCCCACGAACTCGAGGGCGGCACGCGTGGGGACCACCCGCACGGCGTGCCCCTGCTCGCGCAGCAGGCGCAGCAGGAGCACCGCCTTGTACGCGGCGATCCCCCCGCTCACGCCGAGGAGGATCCTCATCGGTGGTCGCCCTTCGGCACGCTCGACGACAAGCTCATCAGAAAGCCATCAGGAAAGCTCAGGTACCGCGCGTCGAGCCCTGGTCAGGCCGGGAACTCGGGCAGCGGCTGCTCGGCCTTCGCGGCCGCGGCGGCGTCGGCCTGCGCCTGAACCTCCGCCGGGTCGACCTCCTCGATCGTGAGGAGGCCCTGGGTGATCTCGCGCATCGCGATGGAGAGCGGCTTCTCCTGGTTGCGGGTCTCGACGAGCGGACCCACGTTCTCCAGGAGGCCCTCGTTGAGCTGCGAGTAGTACGCGTTGATCTGACGGGCACGCATGGACGCGTACAGCACGAGGCCGTACTTCGAGTCGATGCGCTCGAGCAGCTCGTCGATCGGCGGGTCGGTGATGCCCTCGGGGGCGGCGACGGTTCCGGCCATGATGAAGCTCCAGAAGTCTGAGGTGAGTGGGGGAAAGTCCGAAGGAAGAGTCTACCTGCTCTGTCGCTCGGAGGTGTCGGGCGAGCTGCCCGCCCTAGCCGGCGACAGGTGTGGAAGAGCCCACACCCATGACGGAGACCAGCTCGTCGGTGGCGCGGTGGACGTCGTCGTTCACGATCGTGACGTCGAACTCCTTCTCCGCCGCGAGCTCGACCCGGGCGGTGGCGAGCCGACGCTCACGCTCCTCGGAGTCCTCCGTACCGCGGCCCACGAGCCGACGTACCAGCTCGTCGAAGCTCGGCGGGGCGAGGAAGACGAATCGGGCCTCCAGGCCCGAGGTCGTGACCGCGGAACGCACCTGGCGCGCACCCTGGAGGTCGATCTCCAGGAGGACGGGCACCCCGGCGGCGAGCTTCTGCTCGACCTGCCGACGCGGCGTTCCATAGCGGTTGCGACCGTGCACGACGGCCCATTCGAGCATCTCACCGTCGGCGACCATGCGGTCGAACTCCTCCGGCGACACGAACAGGTAGTGCACTCCGTCCACCTCGCCCGGGCGCGGCGACCTCGTGGTCGCCGACACGGACAGCCAGACCTGCGGATAACGGTCCCGCACATCGGCGGAGACCGTGCCCTTGCCCACTGCTGTGGGGCCTGCGAGCACGGTCAGCCGTGCGGGTTGTGTCGTACTGATCTCAGCCAAACCTCTCGATGAGCGCCGCGGACTGGTGCGGTCCGAGGCCTCGGACGCGGCGGGTCTCGGCGATCCCGATCTCTTCCATGATCGCCTTGGCCTTAACCTTACCGACCCCCGGCAGTGCCTCGAGCAGCTTGACGACCTTGAACTTGCCCACGACGTCGTCATGCTGCCCCTGCTCGATGACCTCCTTGAGGGACCCTTGCGAGTACTTGAGCTTGTTCTTGATCTCTGCCCGCGCGCGTCGCGCCTCGGCTGCCTTCTCGAGTGCTGCCGCACGCTGCTCGGGTGTGAGTGGAGGTAGTGCCACGCAAGTCACCTACTCGTGTCTCGACCGGTCTCCTGACCCGGACGCCCGTGGTCCTCGCTCGGGCACGATGCCCAAGTCCGTGACCTGGTCCGCAACCGGTCTGGTGTGAACTGCTGCATCGAAAGTAGCCACCGGCTCAGTGGTCGGCAATCGCAGAACGCCACTTCGTGAAAATTCATGCAGACGCGCGTTTAGTCATTTAGTACATATCGCACGAAAAGGCCCTCAATTGCGACGGTTGACGCCTCGGCGACCGGGAACCGGCCCGGGACTTCCGATCACCTTGCCTGCGGTTCGCGCACCTCGTCGAGGGTCACGTCGTGGCCTCGACCTTGCCCGTTGCTGACATCGGAACCACCGGCGGCGGGCTGGACGGCCCATTGACGCAGGATCGACCGTCACCGTACCGTCCATCGACACTGACAACGATGTCATGGCCAGAGGAGTGCCGCGTGCCCCGAAGCAGCAGATCGATGACCCGTCTCGCCTCGTTCACCGCAACCTTCACCGCGGTGTTCGCCGTCTCCACCGCCCTCGCCATCGGCGGCCTGGCCGGCCCGCCGGCCGCCCTGGCCCAGGACCCGCCTGGTTCCGCCGAGCGGCCGACCTGGGTCGGCACCTGGTCGGCGGCACCGAACGGCGGCACCGGTACCGCCGGGTTCGCGGGTTTCACGATCCGCAACCTCGTGCACACCAGCGTCGGGGGCGATCGCGTCCGGGTGAAGCTGTCCAACGCGTTCGGCACCGAGCCGGTCCTGGTGGAGCACACCACGGTGGGTATCCAGCGGCTGCCCGGATCGGCCGCCGTCGCGGAGGGCACCCTGCGCGACGTCACCTTCGACGGCACCACGGCGGTCACGATCCCCGCCGGGGCCGAGATCTACAGTGATCCGGTCGCGCTGCGTCTCGGCGCGGCGACCGACCTCTTCGTCACCACCTTCACGCCCGAACCCTCCGGACCAGTCACGTACCACGCCGAGGGCCTCGCGACCTCGTACTTCGCCACCGACGGGACGGACCATGCCGGCAGCCTTGACGGCAGCGCCCTGACCGAGACCACCACCGCGCTGCACTACGTGACCGAGGTCGACGTCGAGCCGGGACAGAGCCCGGGCGCCGTGGTCACCCTCGGGGACTCGATCACCGACGGGGTGGGTTCCCGACCGGACCTGAATCACCGCTACCCCGACGTGCTCGCCGCACGCCTGCGCGCGGAAGGCGGCGACCTCGCCCGGATCGGCGTGCTGAACGCCGGCATCAGCGGGAACCGGGTGCTGCTCGACGGCGCGGGCGTACGCGCCACCGATCGCGTCGACCGCGACGTCCTGCAGCGGGCCGGTGCCAGCAGCGTGATCGTGCTGCTGGGTATCAACGACATCCAGCAGGACCCCCACCAGCTCGACGCCGACAAGATCATCGCGGGCCTCCGGCAGATCGCCCGCGACTCCCGGGACGCCGGTCTGACGGTGATCGGCGGCACCATCACCCCGTTCAAGGGCTGGTACAGCTACAGCCCCGAGCAGGAGGCCACCCGCCAGGCGGTGAACGACTGGATCCGGACCAGCGACGAGCTCGATGCCGTCGTCGACTTCGACGAGACGATCCGTGACCCCGAGGACCCCCAGCGGATGCTGCCGCGCTACGACAGCGGCGACCACCTCCATCCCGGCGAGGCGGGCCTGGCAGCGATGGCGGGTGCCGTCGACCTGTCGGTGCTCGGTACGCCGGGCAAGGTCCTGCCGGGCGAGCCCGCACCGGTGGAGCGCTCGGTCGGCGTCGCGAGCTCCCCGCAGTCCGCCGTGGCCATCGCGGGGCGGCCCGCCGAGGTCGACTTCCGCGTCCGGGCCGTGGTCCAGAAGCCTGGTGCCGTCGCGGGCACCCTGACCACCGTCGTCGACGGCGACCGCACCGTGACCCCGTTCGAGGCGACCAGCGGGGGCCGCCTGACCCAGATCGACCTCAGCCCCACCGTCCGGCTGGCGGACGATGCGAGCCCCGGCACCAGGACCGTCCGGTTCGAGCTCGCCGTGGAAGGTGGCGGCCGGGCCGTGACGACCTCGGAGCTGGAGCTGGTGTCGGTCGGTTGCGCGCAGGACGACGACGCGTGCCCGGTCGAGCTCGACCACGACCACGACTCCATCGCCAGCGCCGCCGACGACGGCGACGGCAACTTCGACGGGCTGGGCTGGAGCTACGCGGCCGAGACCTTGCCGGCCGCCGGCACCACCCTGTTGGCCGAGATGGCGTACGCGTTCCCGAGCGGCGCCGACGGCGCGGACAACACAGTGGTCGCGGACGGGAAGACCATCGATCTGCCCGACCTGAGGTCGGACCGCCTGCACGTGCTGGCGGCCGCCGCCAACGGGTCGGTGGACGAGACAGCGACGGTCACCTACACCGACGGCAGTACCGAGACGGTCTCGCTCGCCGTCAGCGACTGGGCCCAGGGCGCACAGAGCGGCGAACGGGTGGCGGTCCGGGCCCCGTACCGGCTGCGCGCCGGGGTGGGCCGGGACGGTCCCGCCGTCAGCATCTTCAGCCGCGCGAACGAGCTCGATCCGTCCCGGACGGCGGCCACCCTCACACTGCCGGACGAGTCCAGGCTGAAGATCTTCGCCCTCACCCTGGAGCAGACCGCGCCGTAGCCGACAGCCGAGAAAGCTCTCCCGACCGGACCTGGACGGTCCGGCCGGGAGAGCTGTGCCGAGGACGGCGCAGGCTGGTCAGGCGCGCAGCGCCGCCTGCGCCTCGCGCGCGGCGGTGCGTGCCGCGCTCACCAGCGCGTCCGGGTCGGGTCCGGCCGCGAGCACCGCTCGGGACGACGACGCCAGCACGTTGCGCCGAGCGTCACCGAACGTCGTGGCGAGCTCCCGCTCCCCCGCGCCCTGTGCGCCGACACCGGGGGCGAGGAGGGGACCGTTCACCGCTACCAGGTCGGTCCCCGTGGCCCGGACCGCGTCGCCGATCGTCGCGCCCACCACGAGCCCGACGGAGCCCATGGGCTCGGCGCCCGCGTTGAGCACCGCCGCGCGCGCGGCCAGGAGGGCCGCGACCGTGCCACCGGCTGCGCCCCGCACCGCGTCGACGACCGGGCCGCCGGCCGTGTCCTGCGGGCCGCCGGTGCGCGCGTGCTGCACCTCGAAACCCTCCTTGTTGGAGGTGAGGCACAGCACGAACAGCCCCCGGCCCGTGGCCGCGGCGAGCTCGACCGCCGGCTGCAGGGAGCCGAACCCGAGGTACGGCGACACCGTGAGCGCGTCACCGGCCAGCGGCGAGCCGTCCGCGAGGAACGCCTCGGCGTAGGCGCCCATCGTCGAGCCGATGTCACCGCGCTTGGCGTCCACGATCGTCAGCGTGCCCGTGCCGCCGGTGCCCGAGGCGCCGGCCGCCGCGATGACCTCCTCCAGCACCGCCAGCCCGCGCGAGCCGTGCCGCTCGAAGAACGCCGACTGCGGCTTGAGCGCCGCGACCTTCCCCCCGAGCGCGTCCACGACCCGCAGGGAGAACTCACGCAGGCCGTCGACGTCGTCGGGCAGGTCCCAGGCCTGCAGGAGCGACGCGTGCGGGTCGATGCCCACGCACAACGGGCCGTGGGCATCCATCGCGGCGGCCAGGCGGGCCCCGAAGGGCGGGGTCTCGACAGGCTCGACCACCGAAGGCGGCTCGACCACCGGGTCGGGCTCGACGCCGCTCACGCGTTCGCCGCCACCGTGGCCGCCACCCTGGCTGCCTCAGCCAGCCGCGCCACCGTCGCCGCCTGGTGCTCCTGCAGGCTCGCCACCTCGAACGGGCCGGCGAGCACCGCCTCGATGCCCTGCACCGCGGCCGCGAGCTGGTCCACCGTGGTCGCTATCGGCTTGTCGGCCGCCGTCGTGGCCGCCCGGATCTCATAGCCGTCCGCGCGGGCGCCCTGGCCCGACGGCGAGTTCACCACGAGGTCGATCATGCCCTCGGTGATGAGGCCAACGACCGTGAGCTCGCCGTCCGGTCCGCGGCCCTCGGTGTGCTTGCGCACCACCGTGGCCTCGATGCCGTTGCGCCGCAGCACGGTGGCCGTGCCCTCGGTCGCCAGCACCTTGAACCCGAGCTCCACCAGCCGCTTCACCGGGAAGACGACGTGCCGCTTGTCGCTGTCGGCCACCGACACGAACACCGTGCCCGACGTCGGCAGCCCGCCGAACGCCGCTGCCTGCGACTTCGCGAACGCGTGCGGGAAGTCCTTGTCGAAGCCCATGACCTCGCCGGTGGAGCGCATCTCCGGGCCGAGCACCGAGTCGACGACCAGGCCTTCACGGGTGCGGAACCGCTTGAACGGCAGCACCGCCTCCTTGACCGCCAGCGGCGCGCCCAGGTCGAGCGTCGCGCCGTCGTGCTCCGGGAGCATCCCCTCGGCCCGCAGGTCGGCGATCGAGTCGCCCACCATCACGCGCGCCGCCGCCTTGGCGAGCGGGGTACCCGTCGCCTTGGAGACGAACGGCACGGTGCGCGACGCGCGGGGGTTGGCCTCCAGGACGTACAGCACGTCGCTCACCAGCGCGTACTGCACGTTCAGCAGGCCACGCACCCCGACGCCGCGCGCGATGGCCTCGGTGGAGCGGCGGATGCGGGTGATCTCGCTCTCGCTCAGCGACACCGGCGGCAGCACGCACGCCGAGTCGCCCGAGTGGATGCCCGCTTCCTCGATGTGCTCCATGACGCCGCCGAGGAACATCTCCTCGCCGTCGAACAGGGCGTCGACGTCGATCTCCATCGCGTCGTCGAGGAACCGGTCGATCAGCAGCGGCGCGGCCAGCGTGCCGTGCGCGCCGCCGTTGCGGGCGGCGGCCTCCGCGCCGTCGGCGAGCGCGCGCTCCACGTACCCGGTGAGCTGGTCCTCGCTGTAGACGATCTCCATGCCGCGACCGCCCAGCACGTACGACGGGCGCACGAGCACCGGGTAGCCGATGCGGTCGGCGATCTCCCGCGCCTGGGCGAGCGACCGCGCGGTGCCGAAGGCCGGTGCGGGCAGGCCGGCGTCCAGCAGGACCTGACCGAAGATGCCGCGGTCCTCGGCCGCGTCGATCGCCTCGGGGCTGGTGCCGAGGATCGGCAGGCCGGCCTCGGCCAGCCGCCGCGCGAGGCCCAGCGGCGTCTGCCCGCCGAGCTGCACGATGATGCCCTTGACGGGCCCGGCGGCGAGCTCGGCCTGGTAGACCTCCAGGACGTCCTCGAAGGTCAGCGGCTCGAAGTACAGCCGGTCGGACGTGTCGTAGTCCGTCGAGACGGTCTCCGGGTTGCAGTTCACCATGACGGTCTCGTACCGGTCCGCCAGCGCGAGGGTCGCGTGCACGCACGAGTAGTCGAACTCGATGCCCTGCCCGATGCGGTTGGGCCCGGAGCCGAGGATGATCACGGCCTCGCGCTCGCGGGGCGCCACCTCGGTCTCGGAGTCGTAGCTCGAGTAGTGGTACGGGGTCTTGGCCTCGAACTCGGCCGCGCAGGTGTCCACGGTCTTGTAGACGGGGCGAACGCCCAGGGCGTGCCTGAGCTCACGGACCGTGACCTCGCCGGAGGAGCCCATGCCGCGCAGCCGCGCGATCTGGGCGTCGGACAGGCCGTGCCGCTTGGCGTGCCGCAGCACGTCCTGCGTGACGGTGGGCGCGGCCGCGACCTCGGCCGCTACCTCGTTGACGAGCTCGATCTGGTCCAGGAACCACGGGTCGATCTTGGTGGCGTCGAAGACCTGCTCGAGCGTGGCGGCACCGGTCGCCACGGCGCGCAGCGCCTGCTGCACCTGGACGAGCCGCTGCTCGGTCGGCCGCTCGATCTCCTTGAGCAGCGTCGCCAGCTCCTCGCCGGCCGGGGCGGCGCCGTCCCAGTGGAACGTCACGCCGCCCTTGTCGATCGAGCGCAGGGCCTTGCCGAGCGCCTCGGTGAAGTTGCGGCCCAGCGCCATGGCCTCACCCACGGACTTCATGGTCGTGGTGAGGGTGTCGTCGGCGGCCGGGAACTTCTCGAACGCGAACCGCGGGACCTTCACGACCACGTAGTCGAGCGTGGGCTCGAAGCTCGCGGGGGTGACCTTGGTGATGTCGTTCGGGATCTCGTCCAGCGTGTAGCCGACGGCGAGCTTCGCGGCGATCTTCGCGATCGGGAAGCCGGTCGCCTTCGAGGCCAGCGCCGAGGAGCGGGACACGCGGGGGTTCATCTCGATGACGATGACGCGCCCGTCGGCGGGGTCGATGGCGAACTGGATGTTGCAGCCACCGGTGTCGACGCCGACCTCGCGGATCACGGCGATGCCGATGTCCCGGAGCTTCTGGTACTCGCGGTCGGTCAGCGTCATCGCGGGGGCCACGGTGACCGAGTCGCCGGTGTGCACCCCGACGGGGTCCACGTTCTCGATGGAGCAGACGACCACGACGTTGTCGTCCTTGTCGCGCATCAGCTCCAGCTCGTACTCCTTCCACCCGAGGATGGACTCCTCCAGGAGGACCTCCGTGGTGGGCGAGTAGTGCAGGCCCTGGCCGACGATGCGGTGCAGGTCCGCCTCGTCGTAGGCGAGGCCGGAGCCGAGGCCGCCCATGGTGAACGACGGGCGCACGACCATCGGGTAGCCGAGGATCTCGGCGGCCTTCAGCGCCTCCTCGATGGAGTGCACGATCTCGGAGCGGGCCGACTCTCCGCCGCACTTGGCGACGACGTCCTTGAACTGCTGGCGGTCCTCGCCCTTCTGGATGGCGGGGATGTTCGCGCCGATGAGCTCGACGCCGTACTTCTCGAGCACCCCGGCCTCGTCGAGCGCGATGGCCGCGTTGAGCGCCGTCTGCCCGCCCAGGGTGGGCAGCAGGGCGTCGGGGCGCTCCTTGGCGATGATCGTGGTGAGGACCTCGGTGGTGATGGGCTCCACGTACGTGGCGTCCGCGAACTCGGGGTCGGTCATGATCGTGGCCGGGTTGGAGTTGACCAGGACGACCCGCAGGCCCTCCTCGCGAAGCACCCGGCAGGCCTGCGTGCCGGAGTAGTCGAACTCGCAGGCCTGGCCGATGACGATCGGGCCGGACCCGATGACCAGTACCGAAGAGATGTCGGAACGGCGAGGCATCAGTGGTTCTCCTCGGTGTTGAGCTGAGGTGCTGCGTGCTGGGACGTGATGGCCGGGGGCCAGGCCGCCGGGTTCGTCAGGAGGCCGACGAACCGGTCGAACAGGTAGGCGGCGTCGTGCGGGCCCGCGGCCGCCTCGGGGTGGTACTGCACCGAGAAGGCGGGCAGGTCGAGGCAGGTCAGGCCCTCGACGACGCGGTCGTTCAGCCCGATGTGGGAGACGACGACCCGGCCGTAGCGGCCACCGTCGTGCGGGGCCGTGGAACCCGCGTCGTCGAGCGGCGCGTCGACGGCGAAGCCGTGGTTGTGGGCGGTGACCTCCACCTTGGCGGTGGTGCGGTCGAGCACGGGCTGGTTGATGCCGCGGTGCCCGTAGCCGAGCTTGTAGGTGCCGTAGCCCAGGGCCCGGCCCAGGAGCTGGTTGCCGAAGCAGATACCGAAGAACGGGATCTTGCGGTCCAGGACGGCGCGCAGCAGCTCGATCTCGTGCTTGGACGCGCTCGGGTCGCCGGGGCCGTTGGAGAAGAACACCCCGGCGGGCGTGCCGTCGTCGGGCAGGGCGGCCTCGATGTCGGCGATGGTGGAGGCCTGCGGCACGACGACGACGCGCACGCCGCGCTCGGCGAGCCGCACCGGTGTCATGGTCTTGATGCCGAGGTCGACGGCGACCACCGTGGCGACAGGGGCCTTGCCGGGGTTGTTCTCCAGCCACTCGCCCTTCGGCTCGACGGTGTAGGCCTCGGTCGTGGAGACCTCGCGGGCCAGGTCGGCGCCGGCCATCTGCGGGGACGCCTGCACCTGGGCCACGAGCTCCTCGACGGGCCGCGGGTAGCCGCCGCGTACGAGGTCGTCGCCTGAGAAGATGCCCGCGCGCATCACGCCCTCCTCGCGCAGGCGACGGGTCAGCGCACGGGTGTCGACGTCGGAGATGCCGACGATGCCCTGCTGGGCGAGCTCCTCGCCCAGCGAGTGCTGCGCGCGCCAGCTCGACACGCGCCGCGCGGGGTCGCGGACCACGTAGCCGGAGACCCAGATCTGGCCCGACTCCGGGTCCTCGTCGTTGACACCGGTGTTACCGATGTGCGGGGCCGTCATGACGACGATCTGCCGGTGGTAGGACGGGTCGGTCAGCGTCTCCTGGTAGCCGGTCATGCCGGTGGAGAACACGATCTCCCCGAACGTGGTGCCGGTGGCGCCGTACGCCCGGCCGCGGTACGTGGTGCCGTCCTCGAGTACCAGTGCTGCGGGTGTGGCGGTGGACGTAGCTGCGGGTGTC
This sequence comes from Promicromonospora sp. NPDC023987, assembly GCF_040639055.1. Lineage (NCBI taxonomy): Bacteria > Bacillati > Actinomycetota > Actinomycetes > Micrococcales > Promicromonosporaceae > Promicromonospora > Promicromonospora sp. NPDC023987. The sequence continues at coordinate 44,673 of NZ_JBEZZF010000045.1, forward strand.
ATCGGGATGGTCACCGGGCCTCCTGCTGGTGCGGGTCCTGCTGGTGCGGGTGCTGCTGGGGGTGCTGCTGTGCCTGGGCGGGCTGCTGGGCGGCGAGCAGGTGGCGGACCGCGTCGACGAGCCCGCCGCGGTCCTCGGCGCGTCGGGTGCGCAGTCCGGTGTCGACGAGGGCCGCCGCGACGTCGTCGGCCGCTGGGACCGCCCAGGTGAGGACGACGAGGCCGTCGGCGCCGACGTACTTGCCCGCCATGCCAGGGGCGAGGCTCGCGCTGCGGATCGCGTGCACGGGCACCCAGAGGTCCTCGGTGCCGTCGCGCTCGACCAGGACACCGCCTTCATGAACGGACACGAGCGCGTTCGACCGGTCCCCCAGGCCGTGCGCGCCGACGCGGGCGAGCCAGTCGCCGTGCAGCGTGGTGGACACGTAGACCGCCTCGAGCGGCCCGAACCGGACGGAGCCCACTCCTGCGCCTCCGTCGGCGGGCCCGTTCGCGCCGGGCACCGCCGGGGGCCGGGGCACGAGGGTCGTGGTGCGCTGCGCGAGCCGGCGTCGGCCGATCAGGGTCACGTACAGCACCAGGAAGATCGCGAGCGCGACCAGCAGGGCGACGGCGAGGATCTTCATCGGGTGGCTCCTTCGAGGCTCTTGCCGTCGACGACCGCGCCGTCGAGGACCGTGGCCCGGCCGCGCAGGAACGTCGCGACCACGCGGCCCGGCAGCTCCATGCCGGCGAACGGCGTGTTGTCGCTGGCCGTGACCTGGGTGCGGCCCTCGATCGCGCGGGTGGCGGCCGGGTCGACCAGGGTCAGGTTCGCGGGCTCCCCCACTGCGACGGGGCGGCCCTGGCTCTGCGTGATCCGGCCGATGCGGGCCGGGTTCTCCGAGAGCACGCGGGCGACGTCGGCCCAGGTCATGCGGCCGGTGTCGACCATCGTCCGCTGCACGACCGACAGCGCGGTCTCCAGGCCGGTCATGCCGAACGCGGCCGACGACCACTCGCAGTCCTTGTCCTCGACCGGGTGCGGGGCGTGGTCGGTGGCGACGATGTCGATGGTGCCGTCGGCCAGGCCCTCGCGGACCGCCTCGACGTCCTTCGCGGTGCGCAGCGGCGGGTTCACCTTGAACACCGGGTCGTAGTCGCGGGCGAGGTCGTCGGTCAGGACCAGGTGGTGCGGCGTCACCTCGGCGGTCACGTCGATCCCACGGCCCTTGGCCCAGCGGATGATCTCCACGGACCCCGCGGTGGACAGGTGGCACACGTGCAGGCGCGAGCCCACGTGCTCGGCGAGCAGCACGTCGCGCGCGATGATCGACTCCTCGGCGACCGCGGGCCAGCCGGTCAGGCCGATCTGCGCGGAGACGACGCCCTCGTTCATCTGGGCGCCCTCGGTCAGCCGCGGCTCCTGCGCGTGCTGGGCCACGACGCCGTCGAACGCCTTGACGTACTCCAGCGCGCGGCGCATCAGGACCGGGTCGTGCACGCACTTGCCGTCGTCGGAGAAGACGCGGACGCGGGCGGCGGAGTCGGCCATGGCGCCCAGCTCGGCGAGCTTCTCGCCGCCGAGGCCCACCGTCACGGCGCCCACCGGGTGCACGTCCACCCAGCCGGCCTCCTGGCCCAGGCGGTACACCTGCTCGACGACGCCCGCGGTGTCCTGCGTCGGCGTCGTGTTCGCCATGGCGTGCACGGCGGTGAACCCGCCCGCGGCGGCGGCCCGGGTGCCGGAGAACACCGTCTCGGCGTCCTCCCGGCCGGGCTCGCGCAGGTGCGTGTGCAGGTCGACCAGCCCGGGCAGCAGCACCTGCCCCTCGGCCTGGATCTCCGTCGCGTCACCTGGCACCTCGACGGTGCCGGGCGCGCCGAGCGCGGCGATCACGCCGTCGGCGAGCACGACGTCGACCGGGTCCGTGCCGTAGGGACGGACCCCACGCAGGACGTAGGCCGTGGTTGAGGGGGTGCTCACAGGGTGTTCCTCTCGTCGGTGCCGGCGCTGTCGTCGCCGGAGAGCAGCAGGTACAGGACGGCCATCCGGACGGCGACGCCGTTCGCCACCTGCTCCACGATCACGGAGCGCGGGTGGTCGGCGGCCGCCGCCGAGATCTCCAGGCCCCGGTTCATGGGGCCGGGGTGCATCACTATCGCGTGGTCGGGCAGCACGGCGAGGCGGCGGGCGTCGAACCCGAACTTACGGCTGTACTCCATGGGGCTCGGGAAGAACGAGCCCGAACCGCCCGACATCCGCTCACGCTGCACCCGCAGCATCATGACCGCATCCGGCTGCCACTGCTCGAGCGTCTCGTCCAGGTGGTAGGAGACGCGGCACGGCCACTCCTCGACCCCCACCGGGACCAGCGTGGGGGGCGCGACCAGGGTCACCTCGGCACCGAGGGTGCGCAGCAGGTACACGTTCGAGCGGGCCACGCGCGAGTGCAGCACGTCGCCCACCACCGCGATCCGTAGCCCGGCCAGGTCCGCGCCCACGGACGTGCCGGGCCCGCGACCGTCGGCGCCGACGTTGCCCACCAGGTGCCTGCGGATCGTGAACGCGTCCAGCAGCGCCTGCGTGGGGTGCTGGTGCATGCCGTCGCCCGCGTTCAGCACGCCGGCGTCGAGCCAGCCGGCGTGCGCCAGCTGGTGCGCGGCGCCGGAGGCCGAGTGGCGCACCACCACGGCGTCGGCGCCCATTGCGTGCAGGGTGAGCGCCGTGTCCTTCAGGGACTCGCCCTTGGAGACGCTGGAGCCCTTGGCCGAGAAGTTGATGACGTCGGCGGACAGCCGCTTGGCCGCCGTCTCGAACGAGATCCGGGTGCGCGTGGAGTCCTCGTAGAACAGGTTCACGACGGTGCGTCCGCGCAGCGTCGGCAGCTTCTTGTTCTCGCGGGACTGGGTGGCGGCCATCTGCGCGGACGTGTCCAGCAGCAGGATCGCGTCGTCCTTGGACAGGCCCTGGGTGGTCAGCAGGTGCTTCACCGCACGCCCCCGCTCTCGCCGGAGCCTGTCGAGACCGAGCTGATCACCACGGCGTCCACACCGCCGTCGACGTCGGCCAGCCGGACCCGCACGCGCTCGCTGCGCGACGTGGGCAGGTTCTTGCCCACGTAGTCCGCGCGGATGGGCAGCTCGCGGTGCCCGCGGTCCACCAGGGCGGCGAGCTGCACCACGCGGGGACGGCCCAGGTCGTTCAGGGCGTCGAGCGCCGCACGGATGGTGCGGCCGGAGAACAGGACGTCGTCCACCAGGACCACCACCTTGTCGTCGATCGTGCCGTCCAGGCTGCCCGGCAGGACCGTCTGCCCGACGGCGCGCGTGGGCTGCCTGCGCAGGTCGTCGCGGTACATGGTCACGTCGAGCGTGCCGTACTCACCGCTGAAGGTCGGCTCGATCTGCGTGAGGCGCTCGGCCAGCCGGTGCGCGAGCTGCACGCCGCGCGTCGGGATGCCGAGCAGGAGGAGGTCGGCGGCGCCCTTGTTCCGCTCCACGATCTCGTGGGCGATGCGGGTCAGCGCCCGAGCGATGTCGGCCTCGCCGAGCACCGTCCGCTCGGCGGCGACGCCGGGGTCCGTACTCGGGGCCGCGCCCGACGACTGGCTCGGTGGGGCGCTGGATTCGGGCATGCGGTTGCCAGGATTCATCTGGCGACCTCCTTCTCCGCCTCACGGGACGGGATTAAAGGGAGTCTGACATCCACCACTTTACCGTGCTGAACCCGTGCCGACACGGTCAGGGACGGCGGCCTATCTCACACCGACGTCGAGGTCGGCAGTTCGCATCGAGGTCGGTCCAGGCCTGCTGGAACGCGTACCCGGACGCGGTGCGCGACCAGGTGTCCCAGCTCAACGAGCACACCTACGGCACCG
>NZ_JBEZZF010000046.1:0-48320 GCF_040639055.1 Promicromonospora sp. NPDC023987
AGCCCCTCCTCCCCAATCCTGCGGGTGTAGGTGGTCACGCCGAACGGGCGACCGCCGACCCCCCCGACCCCACCTACAGGGATCGGGCCCAGAACTGACGTCGGTTCTGGGCCCGATCCCTGGGTAGACGTGCGCCGTGGCGTGAGCACGTGACCGGATCGTTGCCTCGGGCGGCGATAGTTTTGTCGTCAGTGTCACAGGGCACGGCTAGTTTGGGCCCGTGAGTCGAGCCACCCTCCTTGCCCGCCGGTCGACGGCGCACCGTGGCCTGCTCGCGCTCGTGTGGCTGCTGGTCGCGGTCCTGACGGGCGCCCTTGGCGTGACCGTCGGCTGGACGCAGGCCGCCGCCACGGCCGAGGCCCGCGACGGGTTCGCGGCCGCCGAGCCGTCGGGCCGGGCGGTGCAGCTCGCCACCCGCCTCGCGGACGACGGCGGGGCCGACGCCCAGGACACCCGCGTCCAGGAGGTGCTCGCCGACCTGCTCGGCGGCGTGCCGCACCGCGTCGCCTACGACGTGCGGACCGAGCCGCAGTACACGAGAGGCAGCGACGGCGAGGACCTGGGCCGCTGGTCGGTGGCGCTCCTGCCCGCCTCGTCGCGGGCCGAGGCATTGGCGGGGGAGGGGGCCGCCGGCGTCACCGTCGTGGACGGGACCTGGCCCACCGGCGCGTACGACGCGGCGGTGCAGGCCGACGCCGCGGAGGCCGCCGGCCTGGCGGTCGGCGACACGATCCGCCTGGGCGTGGACCCCGACGCCCCGACGACCACCGGAACTCCGCTCGCCATCACGGCGACCTGGCGCGTCACCGACCCCGACGACGCGGTCTGGCTCGGGGACCCGGTAGCGCTGACGGGGGCCGACGGCGCCCATCCCGGCCCGGTGGTGGTGAGCCAGGACGTCGTCGCGGGCCTGGACACGGATCCGTTCGCGCGCTGGACCGTGGTCCCGGACAGCACCGAGCTCACTCCCGCGCACCTGCCCGCCCTGGCGGCACTCACCGCCGAGGTCGAACGCGGTCTGGGTGAGGACGACTCCGTCGCGCCCCGGGGGCTGACCATCACGGGCACGCTCAGCACGACGGCCGCCGATCTCGGGGCCGCGCTGCGTGCGGCGGACGCCGTGGCCCTGGTGCCGCTCTGCCTCCTTGCGCTCGTGGGCCTGGTCGCGCTGGTGCAGGTGGCGCGTCTGCTGGCAGCGACCCGTGAGCCGGAGGTCGCGCTGCTCGTCTCGCGCGGAGCCGCGCCCGGGACGGTGGCGGGGGCGGCCCTCGTGGAGGGGGCGCTGCTGGCGCTGACCGCCGCGGCGGCAGGCGGCGCCGCGGCGTGGGCGGCGCTACGGCTCGTCACCCGGTCGGACGCCGGGGCAGCCGTCCCCGCCGCGACGCCCCTGGCCGTGGCTCTGGCGGTCGCCGTCGTGGCGGCCGCGACCCTCCTGCTGGTCGCGGCGCTGCAGGCGCAGGCAGCGGCGCGACGACAGGTGACCGACCGCTCGGGGCGGGTGCGCCAGGTGGCGGCCCTCGGCACGGTGGTGCTGACCGTGGCCGCCGCCGCGGTGAGCGTCACCCAGCTGCTGCGCTACGGCTCACCGCTGTTGACCACGCCGGACGGTCCGCGCACCGATCCGACGGCCGCCGCGGCTCCGGCGCTCGCCCTGGCAGCCCTCGCCGTCGTGGCCATGGCGGTGCTCGGCCCGGCCACCCGCCTGTGGGCAGGGCTCGCCGGCCGGTCGCGCGGTGTCGTCGGGCCGTTGGCGGCACGGCAGGTAGCTCGACGGCTCGTCGTCTACGTGGTGCCGGTGGTCCTGCTCGTGCTCGCCGGCGGTGCCGCGACGCTCGCGGGTGGCTACGCCGGTACCGCCGAACGGCTGCGGGCCGACGTCGACGTGCTCGCCAACGGCGCCGACGTGCGGGTCACGGCGCCCGAGAGCGGACGTCTTGATCCCACGCCGTACCTGGAGGGCGGTGCCGACACCGGGGGGCCGGGTCCGGACGCCGTCGCCGCGGCGCCCGTCCTGTCCGCTACGGCGTACTCAGACGGGCTACCGGTCACGGTGCTGGCGCTGCCGGCGGCCGCGGCTTCGGCGGTGATGCGGGCGCCGGTGGAAGTGCTCGACGTCGGGCGGCTGGCCGACGACCTGGCGAGCGACGCCTTTGCCACGGCTCCTGCCCTGCCCGACGGCGTGCGCGACGTCGGACTCACGGTGAGCGGCCGCATCAGCCCCACGACCGACGTGCCGCTGCCGCCGGGCGCGCCCGAGCACCGGCTCGACGTGTCGCTCGTGCTCGCGGCGCCCGACGGCACGCTGGCCACGGTCGACCTCGGGCAGCTGACCCAGGGCGACGGGAGCGGCGACACGCTGGGTGCGGACCCGACGACCCACGAGCTGTCCGGAGCGGTGCCACCGCCTCCGGAAGGTCAGGCATGGCGGGTCGCCGCCCTGGACGTAGGTACCGAGCCCGGGCGGGCGCCGGCGGAGGTGACGCTGTCCGTGGTCGGGCTCACTGCCGACGGAGCACCCGTCGAGGACGCGAGCTGGACCAGGTCGGAGACGCTCGACGGTGCCGCAGGCCTGGAGCTGGGCACGGACGCACCACCTGGCCAGGTCGAGCTCACCATGCCGCTCGGCAACGATGGGACGGCAGCCAGCAGACTGCGTCTCCTGACCACGCCGGACGCCGGTCCGATCCCGCTGCTCGGCTCGGCGTCGCTGTTCAGCGATCTGGGCATCGCCACGCAGGACACCTTCGAGATGACCCTCGGCGGGACACGGCTGCCGGTGGTCGCCGTCGCGTCGTCGGGCACGGTCCCCGGGGCGCTCGAGCCGTACGCGGCCCTGGTGGACCGCGGTGCGCTCGCCGCCGCGCTCGTCCGGGAGGTGAGCGACCCGGTCCTCACGAGCGAGGTCTGGCTGGCCGCGGGCCCCGCCGGCGCCGGCGCTCCGGTCGACGCCGTGACCCGCCTCGCCGGTGCCGCTACCGCCGTCGCGGAGGCCACCGGCGCGAGCAGCCGCGAGCAGCCGACGGTCACTACACCCGGCTACGGCTCGACGGACACGGCCGCCCCGGTACGCGTCTCGTTCTGGCTCGCAGCCGCCGGTGCGAGCGTGCTCGCCCTGGCCGGTGTGCTCGCCGTCGCCGTGGCGACCCTGCGTGAGCGACGCGGCGAGGTCATCGTGCTGCGCGCCGTGGGCCTCGGCCCCGTCGCGCAGGCCAGGGCGCGCTCCGCCGAGCTGATCGCGGTCGGCGCGGTGGCGCTCGCGGTGGGTGCCGTCGCAGGATGGGCTGTCGCCCGGCTCACTGCCGGTGGGCTCGCCGGCGCGACGCTCACGGGTATCGACGCAGCGCCGCCTGCCCGGTTCGTCCTGGAGACCGCGGGGACCGGCTTGGTGCTGGCCGCGGCCGTGGCAGGTCTCGTCCTGGTCGCGATCGGGGTGGGCGGACGCGTGGCCGCGCAGGCCCGCGACACCACCTACCGCGAGGAGGTCCGCTGATGGGGGCACTGTCCGGGCTGGGCCTGCTCGCGCGGCGACAGCTGCGCACCTCCTGGGGTGCGACCGCGACGCTCGGCGTGGTCGCCTTCCTCGCGGCCGGTGTGCTGTCGACCGCGCCGCGCGCTATCGCGACGATGCACGCCGACCAGGTGACCTATGAGACGGCGGCGGCCTCTGGACCGGCGCGTGACGTGGTCTCCGTCGCCGGTGCGATTCCCGGGGAGCCGCCCGGTGGGATCTACGGCTACGCACCGCCCGACATCGGAAGTGGCGTCCCCGCCGAGCCTGACTGGGCGCCGTTCCTCGCGAACCTGGACACCGTCCGCACCGAGACGGAGGATCCGCTGCGCTCGGTGATGGGCGCCCCGCACTTCCACGTGACCTCGGCGGAGCCCGCGTACACCGAACCGGTGCCCAGCTCCCAGCTGGCCGAGGCCAAGGTCTTTCTCCGCTCGGCCACCGACCTGGCGGACAACACCGAGCTCCTCGAGGGCCGGTGGCCCGGCGCGACGCCAACGCCGTCGTTCGAGGAGGACACGTGGTCCCCCGCGACACCACAGGAGGAGGCGCCGGCGTTCGAGGTGGCCGTCTCGCGCGCCGTCGCGGAGACCTACGGCTGGGAGCTGGGCGGCCGGTACGACAACCTCGGCGGCTCGGGCATCATCGCCCTGGCCGAGCGCTACCCGGCCCTGGTCGTGACCGGGATCTTCGAGGCGGGCGACCCGGACACCGACTACTGGCTCCACCACAGCCTGGCGGCCCGGGCATCGGTGATCACCGACCCGAACCGCGGCCTCCTCGGCACCGCGTCCGTCTACGTCAGCCCGGCGATGATCACGCCGATCACCCTGGGTATCGGGAAGACCCGCGTCTGGTATCCGGTGAACACCGACGGCGTGACCGCGGCCGACGTTCCGCTGCTCCTGGCCCAGGCCAACGGTCAGTCGGCCCAGACGTTCCGCGTCCCGGTGGGTCCCGACGACTCCGTAGCGATGGAGCTGCGCCCCACCACCCGCCTCAGCGAGATCCTGGAGCGCCTGCTCGCACAGCGGACCGGCGTCGACGCGATAGTCGCGGTGCTCGCCGTCGGGCCGCTCGGCGCCACCGTCGCGGTGCTCGCCCTCGGCGCGCGGCTCGTCGTCGACCGACGACGCCCTGCGCTCGCCCTGCTCCGCGCCCGCGGGGCCTCCGGGACACAGCTCCGCCTGCTCATGGGCGGCGAGGGCCTCGTCGTCGGGCTCGGATCCGCGGTGGCGGGGTTCGCGGGCGGGCTCGCGCTCACCTCCGGCCTCGGCCTCGACGCGCCGGTCACCGTGAGTCAGGTGGCGTTCGCCCTCGCCGCGGGACTCGCGCCCGCGACCGCCCTGGCCCTCGCCACCTCGCCCGGCGGCCTGCGGACCACCCGTGCGGACCTCGCGCCCCGCTCGCGCAGCCGCGTGCGGTGGGTGCTCGAGGTGCTGGTCGTCGCGGGCGCGGCCCTCGCGTCCTGGCTGCTGCTCTCGCGCGGTGTCGTCGCGGGCTCGGGGGCCGGCCCCGGCGTCGACCCGCTGGTCGCCGCCGCGCCGCTGCTGGTCTCCCTCGCGCTCACCCTGCTCGCCGTGCGGGCCTACCCCTGGCTCGCGCTCGCGCTCGAACGGGCGCTCGCGCCCCGGCGGGACCTCGTCCCGTTCCTCGGCGCGGCGCGGGCCACGCGCGACCCGGCCGGCGGACCCGTACCGGCGGTCGCGCTCGTGCTCGCCGTGGCCGTCGCGGCGACGTCAGCGGTGCTCTACTCGACGGTCTCCGGTGGCGTGGTCCGCGAGGCGTGGCGCGCCACGGGGTCCGACCTGCGTGTCTCCGGCCCGATCATCGACGAGCCGGCGGCCGAGCAGCTCGCCGCGCTCGACGGGGTCGAGGCAGTCACCGCCGTCGCCGACGTGGGTGACGCCGTGCTGCATGGCACCGCGTCGTCCCCGCGCACCGGGGTGTACTCCGTCGACGCCGCGGCGCTCGCGATGGTCCAGGAGGACGTGCCAGGGGCGCCCGAGTCGCTCGGTGAGCTGACCCGGGTGCCCACCGGTGGGGCGGACGCCGCGGTGCCCGTGATCCTCACCAGGTCGGCCGCCGGTCCCGGTGTCGGTCCGGGGAGCACGGGGCTCACCCTCGCGACACAGGAGGGCAGCGTGCCGATCAGTGTGGTCGACGTGGTCGACGAGCTGCCCGGCCTGCCCGCCGGCCGCGCGCTGGTACTGGCGGACACTGAACGGCTCACCGCGAGCACCGGCGAGACCAGCTACGCGCGGCTCGCGCTCGTCGGCCTGGCCGACGACGCCGATCGCGCGGCGGTGACCACCGAGATCTCGCAGGTGCTGCCGTCGGCGCTGGTGGAAGACCCAGACCAGGAGGCGGCCACCATGCTCGAGGCGCCCGTCTCGGGCGGGCTGGTGATCGCTTTCGTGCTGGCAGTGCTGCTCGCGGGGCTGCTCTGTGCGGCGGCAGTGGTGATGACGCTCATGCTGGCCGCACCCGCCAGGGCCCGGCTGCTCGCCGTGCTGCAGACGCTCGGCCTGTCGCCGCGCCAGGGCCGCGGGCTCGTCGGCTGGGAGATCGGGCCGTGGGCGGTGGTGGCGCTGCTGGTGGGCGCCGTGCTGGGGGTTGCCGTGCCGTCGCTCGTGCTGGCCGCGGTGGACGTCACGGCCCTGACCGGCGGCGTCACACAGCCCGCCCCGGAGTACGACCCGCTGCTGCTCGGTGCGGCCGCCGCAGGCTTCGTCGCCGTGGTAGTGGCCGCCGTGGGCGTCGCCGCGGCGCTGAGCAGGCGTGGCGAGGTAGCCGCCCAGCTCCGGATGGGCAGCAATGACTGACATGACTACCGCGGACCCAGGCGTTCGAGAGGAGACCCGATGAGCACGACCATCGAGCTGACGAACGGCGGCGCGCCCGCGTCGGCCGGGCCGGCCCAGGACGGCGGCGAGATCCGCTGCGACGACCTGGTCCGGATCTTCGCCACGGACGGCGTGGAGGTGCAGGCCTTGCAGGGCCTCACGCTGAGCGTCGACCCGGGCGAGATCGTCGCCGTCGTCGGCGCGTCCGGTTCCGGGAAGTCCACGCTGCTGACGATCTTGTCCGGCCTGGACACACCGACGGGCGGCTCGGCCGTGGTCGCCGGCACGGACCTGCTCACCATGCGGCACGCCGAGCGGGTGCGCTACCAGCGGTCGACCGTCGGCTTCGTGTGGCAGCAGACGTCGCGCAACCTCCTGCCGTACCTGACGGCGAGCGAGAACGTGCGGCTCCCGCTGGAGCTGGCCAACACCCTGCCGCGGCGTGAGCGGCGGCGTCGCGTCGAGGCCCTGCTGGAGCTGCTGGAGGTCGGCCAGGTGGCCGGACGGCGGCCCGGCGAGATGTCCGGCGGCGAGCAGCAGCGGACGGCGATCGCCGTCGCCGTGGCCAACAGCCCGCGCGTGCTGCTGGCGGACGAGCCCACCGGCGAGCTCGACGAGGCCACCTCCGTCGAGGTGCTGGAAGCCCTGCGCGGCGTGAACCGGGAGACCGGTGTGACCACGCTGATCGTCACGCACGACCCGACGGTGTCCGAGCACGTGGCCCGCACCATCCAGATCCGCGACGGCCGGACCTCGACGGAGACGCTGCGGCGCACGGAGACGGACGAGCACGGCCAGGCACGGCATGTGTCGGAGGAGTTCGCGGTGCTCGACCGGGTGGGCCGCCTGCAGCTGCCGCAGGACTTCGTGCACGCGCTCGACCTCCGAGACCGCGTTCGCCTGGCCCTCGAGCCGGACCACGTGGGCGTCTGGTCGGCGACGCCGGCTTCGTCGGTCGAGGCGGGCCCGGTGGTCGAGCCGAGCCCGGTGGTCGAGCCGGGCCCGGTGGTCGAGCCTGTCGAGACCCCGACCGAGGAGGACCGATGACCGCCACCGCTCCGGCGCGCACCGTGCTGCGTGCCCAGGGCCTCACCCGCGTGTTCGGCACCGGCGCTGGCAAGGTGCGCGCGCTGACGGACGCCGCCCTGCAGGTCGCGGCGAGCGAGCTACTCGTGGTGCGGGGCCCGTCCGGCTCCGGCAAGACCACGCTGCTGAACTTGCTGGGTGGCCTGGACCGCCCGACGTCGGGCAGCGTGTGGCTGGGCGACGCCGAGCTGACCGCGCTGGGGGAGAAGGCGGTCCTGACGGCACGGCGGGAGCGGATCGGCTACGTGTTCCAGTCGTTCGGGCTGGTGCCCGTGCTGTCGGCGGCGGAGAACGTGGAGGTGCCGCTCCGGCTGCGGCGCACCCCGCCGGCCGAGCGGGCGGAGCGAGTGGCCGCGGCGCTGGACGCCGTCGGGCTGGCCGGGCACGCCAAGCAGCGGCCCTACGAGCTGTCGGGCGGCCAGCAGCAGCGCGTGGGCATCGCCAGGGCCCTCGTCGCCGAACCCGAGGTGCTGCTCGCGGACGAGCCCACCGGACAGCTCGACTCGGGGACGGCCGCCGTGGTGATGGACCTGCTGGCGCGGGTGGCGCACGAGCGCGGCGTGGCCGCCGTCGTCTCGACGCACGACCCCGAGCTGATGGCCCGCGCGGACCGCGTGGTGGAGCTGCACGACGGGCGGGTCGTGGACTGAGGCATCCGTGCAGGCCGTGACGGCGACAGCTCTCACGGGAACTGTGCTCGTGGCAATTTATTGCACACGGGCCGCCTGGGAGGTAGCCTCGCTTAAGTTAGCGGTCCGTCCCAAAGGGGGATGGCTGGTCCAGACTGGAGGGGTGGTTGCGGTATGGGTGTGGCTCAATGGTCTGCGCGGATGAGGTCGCATAGTCCGTTTCGGGTAAGTCGTTCACGACCGCTTGTTGCTGCCCTCGTGGCGGCGCTTGTCGTCTTCGGGGTAACCGCGGTCAACGCTCCAGTGAAGGCTTCGGCTGCCAAGACGGTTGTCAAGCACGTGAACAATGAAAGGGCGATCTGGACGACGACGAACTACAGCAACGCTGCTGGTGACAAGGTCACGCTGTCGGTGATTCCGCAATTCAGGAACCACACGGCGAACTCCGTCAAGGTCACGACCTTCAAGCTGTGCTTCTCGACGACGAGGAACGGTGGTGACTATGGTGTTTCCATCTCGCCGATGATCACCGACAATCGGACCGGATGGGCTCGCGACTGGCAGTATCGGACGTTCGAAAGCGGAACGTGCAGAACGTATACGGTCAACAGGACCTTCCGGAAGAACGGTTCTATCCACATGTTCCGAATCGAGCCAAGGGTCTCGTCCGCCTACATCGGCGGGAGCACCACGGCAGCCTACGTGCGCTAGCCCGCTGGCCGATGGAGGTGGGTCGCCGAGCGGAATGCAGACGCCGATGGTCGTACCGGTGTCTGCGCTCGGCGGCCGCCTTCGTCGCGTCGGACCGGCCCGCGAGCCGACGCGTGGTGAACGCGCGGACCGCCGGCTTGGACAGAAGTGCGATCGGGATTCAGTCGGTCGTCGCAATAGCCGCTCGCTGAAATGATCGCAGGCGCCCGTCGAATGCTTCGGTCGGAATCGATCCGGCGTTCTCGCGAAGAGGCGCGTCGAGTTCGACGGCTCGTATCAGATCTGCGATGCGGTCAGTGTGAGAGTGTGCTCGCACGTGACCCTTTTCTCCTTGGTGGACGACTGTCCCGGGCAAAAGCAGGTCGGTGAACCGGTCCGTATCTCTCGGTGAGGGCCGGTGCGTCAAGATCGTGAATCGCGCGAGGTGCTCCGCCGGGATGTCGCGCACCGAGCGCTATCGCCTCAATGACGAGGTCCTCGAGCGTCCGAGAACGACCTCAGCGCGCGGTTCACTCATCATCGGCTGGGGGCCATGCCGTGACCGCTGTCCATGGCTGGTCGTTCGAGGGCTGTCGAACCGCTGGTGCACCGCTCGACGTGCCAATGCGCGAGTGGCTGGCCGAGTGCCACCGGAGGTAGGTGGTGGACCGAGGCAACAGGGTGAATTTCCTGGCGAACGCCCTCACGACGCTCATGTTACGGGTGTGAGAACCGCCTGGTCAGAACTGTTACCTGGTGTTACTCCCACATACCGAGATGGTCACAACTCGGTGGAGGTTCCCTCACGGTGGTCATCGGTATCTGCATGGAGCGACTACGTTAGGTCTGATAACACTGGGCGCAAAGAAGCGTCCGCATCGCTCCGGAGGACAACTCCGTCGGACGGAGTGGGCACAACGAACCAGGAGGACACGTGACACCTCGAAAGCGACTCATGGGAGTGGGAGCGTTTACGCTCGCCACGGCTCTGGTGCTCTCGGCTTGTGGTGGCGGCGGCAGCGGCGACGGCGAGGAGACCGGTGACAACGCCGGTATCGTCACCGTCGGCAGCGGCGAGCCGCAGAACCCGCTTATCCCGACGATGACCAACGAGGTCTACGGCGGTCTCGTCGTCAGGAACATCTTCGCCGGCCTCGTTCGCTACGACGAGAACGGTGGCATTGAGAACGAGGTTGCTGCGTCCATCGAGTCCGAGGACAACAAGGTCTGGACCATCACCCTCAACGAGGGCTGGGAGTTCTCCGACGGCACCCCGGTGACGGCACAGAGCTTCGTCGATGGCTGGAACTACGGCGCCTACGGTCCCAACGGACAGAGCCTGAGCTACTTCTTCACCCCGATCGAGGGGTTCGAGGACGTGCAGCTCTCCGCGGACCAGCTCAACGACGACGGCACGCCCAAGGAGGGCGAGGTGCCGAAGGCCGAGACCCTGTCGGGCCTCGAGGTCGTCAGCGACACCGAGTTCACGGTGACCCTCACGCAGCCCGAGTCGGACTTCCCCGTGCGCCTGGGCTATGCCGCGTTCTTCCCGGTGCCCGAGGCGTTCAACGAGGACCCGGAAGCCTTCGGTGAGAACCCGATCGGCAACGGCCCGTACGTGCTCGCGAACTGGGAGCACGACTCCGTCCTCGAGCTGCGGCCCAACGAGTCCTACGCGGGTGGCAACACCGTCGAGAACGGTGGCGTCGACCTCCTCGCGTACACGGAGGAGGACGCCGCGTACAACGACCTGCTCGACGACAACCTCGACATCGTCATCAACATCCCGTCGTCGGCCTTCGGCACCTTCGAGGAGCAGCTGGGCGAGCGCGCGATCAACCAGCCGGCCGCGGTGATCCAGGTCATCAACGTCCCGGAGTACAACGAGAAGTTCTCCGGCGAGGCAGGCCTCCTGCGGCGCCAGGCGATCTCCATGGCCATCGACCGCGAGGCGATCACCGAGACCGTGTATCACGGTGCGCGCACGCCGGCCACCGACTACACGTCGCCGGTGATCAACGGCTGGACCGAGGACCTCGAGGGCAACGAGGTGCTGCAGTACAACCCGGAGGAGGCCAAGAAGCTCTGGGACCAGGCCGAGGAGATCGAGCCGTGGGGTGACGAGCCGTTCCTCATCTCGTCCAACGCGGACAGCGACCACCAGTCCTGGATCGACCCGACCTGCAACGGGATCCGCGACGTGCTCGGGATCGAGTGCGAGTTCGACCAGTACCCGGTGTTCGACGAGTTCCTCGACGCTCGTGACAACGAGACGCTCCCGGCCACGGCCATGTTCCGTGGTGGCTGGCAGGCCGACTACCCGTCCATGGGTAACTTCCTCGGCCCGATCTACGGCACCGGTGCCGGCTCGAACGACATGGGCTACTCCAACGAGGAGTTCGACGCCAAGCTCGCCGAGGCGGCCGGTGCGGAGACTCCGGAGGAGGCCACCGAGCTGTACAAGGAGGCCCAGACCATCCTCCTCGAGGACCTGCCGGGCATCCCGCTCTGGTACCAGAACGCAACCGGCGGCCACTCCACGGCGGTCGACAACGTGGCGTTCGGCTGGGACAGCGACCCCATCCTGACCCAGGTCACCAAGTCGGAGTGATGGTGATGACGCCCGGTCGCAGGGCGTAGCCCATTACCCAGGTGCGAGGCGGAGCGTGCAACACTGCACGCTCCGCCTCCCCCTGTGCCGCGTCCTGGCTCCCGGAATGGTCCGGGATAATGGGCGGCGGAAACTTACCAAGGAGATTCAACGATGCTCTGGTACATCGGACGCCGACTGATACAGGTGATCCCCGTGTTCCTCGGCGCCACGCTGCTGCTGTACGCGCTGGTGTTCCTGCGACCCGGTGACCCCGTCGCGGCGCTAGGCGGTGAACGGGGCCTGCCCGAAGCCGTCCAGGCCCAGATCCGCGAACAGTTCCACCTGAACGAACCGTTCATCATGCAGTACCTGTACTTCCTCAAGGGCGTCGTCACGTTCGACATGGGGAACGACTTCACGGGGCAGCCGGTGGCACAGACCATCGCCAACGCGCTGCCCGTGACCTTCCAGCTGGCCATGATGGCCATCGTGATCGAGGCCGTGCTCGGCATCGCCTTCGGCCTGTGGGCCGGCATGCGCAAGGGCAAGTTCTTCGACTCAGTCGTCCTCGTGTGGAGCCTGCTGCTCATCTCGGTCCCCACGTTCGTGACCGGTCTGCTGCTGCAGATCATCGTGGGCGTCCAGCTCGACTGGCTGCCCGTCACCGCGGGACGAGATCCGAACTTCTACAGTCTGCTGCTGCCCGCCATCGTGCTGGCCGCCACGTCGTTCGCCTATGTGCTGCGGCTGACCCGCACGTCGGTCTTCGAGAACATCACCGCGGACTTCGTGCGTACCGCGCGGGCCAAGGGCCTGTCCCGCGCCGTGGTGACGCGGCGACACGTGCTGCGCAACTCCCTCATCCCCGTGGTCACGTTCATCGGTGTCGACCTGGGCAACCTCATGACCGGGTCGATCGTGACCGAGGGCATCTTCAACATCAACGGCGTGGGCGGCACTCTCTTCGAGGCGATCCAGCGCGGCGAGAACACGACGGTCGTCGCGCTGTCGACGGTGCTCGTGATCGTCTACATCGGAGCCAACCTGCTCGTGGACCTGCTGTACGCCGTTCTGGACCCGAGGATCCGTTATGCCTGAGAACACCCGACCAACACCCCGTCCCGGCCAGGAGCACTTCGTCGCAGGCCCCGATGTGGTCAAGCTCCAAGTCATCGACTCCGTGGACACCAGCGAGGCGCCGTCGAGCATGTGGCGCAACGCCTGGAACGAGATGCGCCGCCGCCCGCTGTTCTGGGTTTCGGCCGTCATGATCGTCGTGGTCATCGTCGTGTCGATCATTCCCGGCGTGTTCACCACGGCCCTGCCACGGGACGACTGCGAACTGCGCAACGCGTTCGCGCCGCCGTCCGGCGAGCACCCGTTCGGCACCAGCCAGTTCGGGTGCGACATCTACGCCCGGACCCTGTTCGGCGCCCGGGCCTCCGTGCTGGTGGGCACGCTGACCACCGCCTTCGTGGTGATCCTCGGCACCACCATCGGGGCGATCGCCGGCTACTACGGCGGGTGGCTCGACACCATCCTGTCGCGGATCACCGACATCTTCTTCGCTGTGCCGTTCGTGCTGGCCGCCATCGTGATCCTGAGCCTCGTGCCGGACCGCACCGCACTGACCGTCGCTGTCGTGCTGGCCGCCTTCGGGTGGACGTCGATCGCACGCATCGCCCGCGGGTCGGTGCTCAGCGTGAAGAACAACGAGTTCGTCACGGCGGCCAAGGCGCTCGGCATGGGTCGGTTCGCCATCATGGTGCGACATGCGCTGCCCAACGCCGCCGCGCCGATCATCGTGTACGCGACGGTGGCCCTCGGTACGTTCATCGTGGCCGAGGCCACGCTGACATTCCTCGGTATCGGCCTGGACCCGTCGACGGTCTCGTGGGGTGGCGACCTGTCCATCGGTCGGAGCGCGCTCCGTTCGCACCCGGAGATCATGTTCTACCCGGCGGCCGCGCTCGGCTTCACCGTGCTCGGCTTCATCCTGCTGGGTGACGTAGTCCGGGACGCCCTGGACCCGAAGGCGAGGAAGCGATGAGCACCACCGTCTCCCTGAACGACGCCGTCGAGCAAGAGCCGGAGCCCTGGGAGTCCCAGGACGCGTCGACACCGCTGCTCGAGATCAAGGACCTGCACATCGGGTTCACCACGGGGCAGGGCGTGGTGCAGGCCGTGCGCGGTGTGGACCTCAACGTCTACCCCGGGCAGTCCGTCGCGATCGTGGGTGAGTCCGGTTCGGGCAAGTCCACCACCGCCCACGCGATCATCGACCTGCTGCCGGGCACCGGCAAGGTGACCGCCGGGTCCATCAAGTTCGGCGGGCGCGAGCTCGTCGGGCTGGGCCGTCGCCAGACCGAGGACCTGCGGGGCCGGGAGATCGGCCTCGTGCCGCAGGACCCGATGTCGAACCTGAATCCCGTGTGGCGCGTCGGCACGCAGATCGACGAGGCCCTGGTGGCCAACGGCTTCCAGGGGGACCGGTCGGCGCGCAAGGCGCGCGTCGCCGAGCTGCTCGGCGAGGCCGGGCTGCCGGACGCCGAGGTGCGGGCCCAGCAGTACCCGCACGAGTTCTCGGGCGGTATGCGCCAGCGCGCGCTCATCGCGATCGGCCTGGCCTCGCGGCCCAAGCTGCTCATCGCGGACGAGCCGACGTCGGCGCTCGACGTGACGGTCCAGAAGAAGATCCTGGACCACCTGGAGGGTCTCACCAAGGACCTGGGAACGGCCGTCCTGTTCATCACGCACGACCTGGGCCTGGCCGCCGAGCGCGCCGAGCACCTCGTGGTGATGTACAAGGGCAAGGTCGTGGAGTCCGGCCCTGCGCGACAGATCCTGCAGGATCCGCAGCACGAGTACACCAGGCGGCTGGTCGCCTCGGCGCCGTCGCTGGCCTCGCGCCGCATCCAGTCCGCGCACGAGCGGGGCAAGCCGGCCGACGAGCAGCTCGCCGCCCACGCGGACGAGACCGCGAAGGCCGCACCCGACGTCGTCGTGGCGAAGGACCTGACCAGGGTGTTCCGGCTCCGCGGTGCGCGTCCTGGTACGCACACCGACTTCACCGCCGTCGACAACATCTCGTTCACGCTGCCGAAGGGCCGCACGATCGCCCTGGTGGGCGAGTCCGGCTCGGGCAAGTCCACCGCGGCCAACATGGTGCTGGGACTGCTGGAGCCGACGTCGGGCGTCGTGACCATCAACGACCAGGACATGGCCACGATGTCCGGCAAGCAGTCGTTCGCCATGCGCCGCCGTGTGCAGCCGGTGTTCCAGAACCCGTACGGGTCCCTGGACCCTATGTTCTCGGTGTTCTCCTCGATCGAGGAGCCGCTGCGGCTGCACCGGGTGGGGGACCGGAAGTCCCGCGAGGTACGCGTGCGTGAGCTGCTGGACATGGTGTCGCTCCCGCAGGCGACCATGCGCCGGTTCCCGAACGAGCTGTCGGGCGGACAGCGGCAGCGCATCGCCATCGCGCGTGCGCTGGCGCTCAAGCCGGAGGTGCTCGTGCTCGACGAGGCCGTCTCGGCGCTCGACGTGCTGGTCCAGGCGCAGATCCTGACGCTGCTCAACGACCTGCAGGCCGAGCTCGGGCTGTCCTACCTGTTCATCACGCACGACCTCGCCGTCGTGCGGCAGATCGCCGACCTCGTGGCCGTGATGAAGGACGGCAGCATCGTGGAGCACGCGACCACCGACGAGGTGTTCGACAACCCGCAGCAGGAGTACACGCGGGATCTCCTGGCGGCCATCCCGGGCGCAAGCCTGGAGATCGGCGGCTGACCCGCTTCCCTGCTTCACTCACTGCGCCGAAGTAGAACCAGGGCGAGATAGAACTGCAGCAGCCTGCGGTTCTATCTCGCCCTGGTTCTATCTCGCTGCAGTTCTACTTCGCCCTGGTTCTACCTCGGCACAGCGAGGGTTGCGCAGGTGTTCACCGCACAGTGACACGGTCGACACCTGAGGATTTCGAATCACGGGTAAGATAGTGCTGCCGCGAGACCGGTCCTTTCGGATCAGCGTCCGCGCACCTTGACTCCCCTTCTGGAAATGAGTGCTCCGTGACCGTGCCTGCAACCGCGCCGACCTCGGTCCGTGCGACCCGTTCCGACCTGCGAAACGTCGCGATCGTGGCCCACGTCGACCACGGCAAGACCACGCTCGTGGACGCCATGCTCAGGCAGTCCGGGTCCTTCGGCGCCCGGCAGCACCTCGAGGACCGCGTGATGGACTCGGGCGACCTGGAGCGTGAGAAGGGCATCACGATCCTCGCCAAGAACACCGCCATCCGGTACTCCGGCCCGGCGGCCGCGGCGCACGGCGAGCCCGACGGCATCACGATCAACGTGATCGACACCCCCGGTCACGCCGACTTCGGCGGCGAGGTCGAGCGCGGCCTGTCGATGGTCGACGGCGTCGTGCTGCTCGTCGACGCGTCCGAGGGCCCGCTGCCCCAGACGCGGTTCGTGCTGCGCAAGGCGCTGGCGGCGAAGCTGCCGGTCATCGTCGTGGTGAACAAGGTGGACCGTCCGGACGCGCGCATCTCCGAGGTCGTCGCCGAGACCACCGACCTGCTGCTCGGCCTGGCCAGCGACCTGTCGGACGAGGTCGAGGACCTCGACCTGGACGCCATCCTCGACGTCCCCGTCGTGTACGCGTCGGCGAAGGCCGGCCGCGCCTCCACCGAGCAGCCCGCTGACGGCGGCCTGCCCGACAGCGAGGACCTCGAGCCGCTGTTCGCGACCATCCTCGAGAAGACCCCCGCGCCGACCTACGAGGAGGACATGCCGCTGCAGGCGCACGTCACCAACCTCGACGCGTCGCCGTTCCTCGGTCGTCTCGCCCTGCTGCGCATCCACAACGGAACCCTGGTCAAGGGGCAGAACGTCGCGTGGGCCCGGCACGACGGCTCGCTGCAGACCGTGAAGATCACCGAGCTGCTGGAGACCAAGGCGCTCGACCGCGTGCCGACCGACAAGGCCGGCCCCGGCGAGATCGTCGCCGTCGCAGGCATCGCCGACATCATGATCGGCGAGACCCTCACCGACATCGACGACCCGCGTCCGCTGCCGCTCATCGCGGTCGACGACCCCGCGATCTCGATGACCATCGGCATCAACACCGCGCCGCTCGCCGGCAAGGGCGGCAAAGGCCACAAGGTCACCGCCCGCCAGGTGAAGGACCGCCTGGACGCCGAGCTCGTCGGTAACGTGTCGCTCAAGGTGCTCCCGACCGAGCGTCCCGACGCGTGGGAGGTGCAGGGCCGTGGCGAGCTGGCCCTGGCGATCCTCGTCGAGCAGATGCGCCGCGAGGGCTTCGAGCTCACGGTGGGCAAGCCGCAGGTCGTCACCAAGACGATCGACGGCAAGATCCACGAGCCCATGGAGCGGATGACCATCGACGTGCCCGAGGAGTACCTCGGCTCCGTCACGCAGCTCCTCGCGCAGCGCAAGGGCCGCATGGAGACCATGACGAACCACGGCACCGGCTGGGTCCGCATGGAGTTCATGGTCCCGGCGCGTGGCCTCATCGGCTTCCGCACGCAGTTCCTCACGGACACGCGCGGTACCGGTATCGCGGCGTCGATCGCCGATGGCTACGAGCCCTGGCACGGCCCGATCGAGTCGCGCATGACCGGCTCGCTCGTCTCGGACCGCGCCGGCAAGGTGACGCCGTTCGCCATGATCAACCTCCAGGAGCGCGGCTCCTTCTTCGTGGACCCCACGCAGGAGGTGTACGAGGGCATGATCGTTGGCGAGAACTCGCGCAACGAGGACATGGACGTCAACATCACCAAGGAAAAGAAGCTGACCAACATGCGCTCGGCCAGCGCGGACAACTTCGAGAACTTGATCCCGCCGCGCAAGCTCACGCTCGAGGAGTCCCTGGAGTTCGCCCAGGAGGACGAGTGCGTCGAGGTGACCCCTGAGGTGGTCCGCATCCGCAAGGTGCTCCTGAACGCCACGGACCGCGCCCGCGCGACGGCCCGCGCCAAGCGCGGCTGACCTCCCCTCCGCTGAGTGCTGGATATTCGCCCATGAACGACCGTTCCGGGGGCGAATATCCAGCACTCAGCGCGTTCGGGGGGCTGCTGGCCGTGCATGCTCATCCCGATGACGAGTCCTTGGCCACCGGGGGGCTGCTCGCCACGTTCGCCGCGGGCGGCCAGCCGGTCTGCGTCGTCACCTGCACGCGCGGAGAACGGGGCGAGGTCATCGCCCGCCCGGGCACGACGTCGGAGGGGCGGGAAGGCCTCGAGGGTGACGGGCCGGCGCTGGGCGCCTACCGGGAGACCGAGCTCGCGGGTGCGCTGACGCGGCTGGCCGGCGGCGTCGCCGACGCGGTCGAGCACGCGTTCCTCGACACCCTCCCCTCGTCAGCCCCTCAGGTCACTGGCATGACCGCTGCGGCTGA
Source organism: Promicromonospora sp. NPDC023987 (assembly GCF_040639055.1). NCBI lineage: Bacteria > Bacillati > Actinomycetota > Actinomycetes > Micrococcales > Promicromonosporaceae > Promicromonospora > Promicromonospora sp. NPDC023987. Next base: position 17,773 of record NZ_JBEZZF010000046.1, read on the forward strand.
CAGGTCAGGGGAGGTGCGGTACGAGGACTCGGGAATGGCGTGGGTGGCGCCCGGCGTCGCCGGCCCCGCACCTGATTCCCCGCCGACGGCGTTCGCCCGGGTGCCGCTCGACGAGTCCGCCGGACGGCTCGCCCGGCTGGTCCGCGCTCGGCGCCCCGTCGTCGTCGCCACCTACGAGCCCGGTGGGGGCTACGGGCACCCGGACCACGTACGCGCGCACCAGGTGACGGTCCGCGCGCTCGAGCTCGCGGCGGACCCGGCCTGGCGGCCCGACGGCGCAGGGGCGCCGGGCGGGGGGAGCGAGCCGGGCGGAGAGGGCGCACCGGGTGGGGCTGGCGCGCAGGGCGGGGAGGGCGCGCCGGACGCCGTCGTCGGACGGCGGGACGAGCCATGGGCCGGTGCCGAGCTGTGGCAGGCCGTCTCCCCGGCCGCCGAGCTGCGCGAGGCGCGGGCGGCGCTCGCCGCGATGCCAGACGCGGTCGCGCTGGCGGCGGCCGAGGGCCTGACCTTCGCGTCCCCGGAGCACCTGCCGCCGCTGGCGAGGCATGACCTGACGGTGTGGTCGGTAGAACGTCAGGAGATCGGCACCCCGGGGTACCGATCTCCTGACGTTCTACCGATCACCCGCTCCGGGCAGGTGGTCCGGGTGCAGACCTCGGGTGTGGTCGAGAGGGTGGTGGGGGCGCTGCGGGCTCATGCCACGCAGGTGCAGCATGCGACAGGGCTCGCACGTCCCGAGGGGGCGGTCGCCGGGTGGTATGCCCTGTCCAACGATGTGCTGACCCCGATACTCACCGTCGAGACCTACCTCGCCGCAGAGATCGGCTAGAAGCGGACCGCCTGGAGCGGGCGGGAACCACTGCGGAGTCAGCGCTCCTGGAGCGCGTCCAGGCCGATCGACATCGCGGTCACGAGGCGGCGGTCGAGCCGCGGGTCCTGGATGTTCACGACGTACCGGTCGCGAAGGCCCCACTTCTTCTCTACGGAAAAGGCGGGCTGGCCGTCGATCAGGAAGTCGAAGTGGTAGGGCAGCCAGGCCGCCTCGACGAGCCGGCGGAGGATGGCGACCGTCATGTTGCGCTCGGTCCCGGTGGCTGTGCCCAGCCCGGGCTGCTCCACGTGCCAGGTGCTGCGCAGCAGCGACTTGGCGAAGTCCTTGCGGAACGAGCCGATCGGGCTGCCGCCCGCGTCGACGATGTCGTAGGTGGCGCCGAGGTCGATCACCTGGCGGGCCTTGAACCCGAGGACGGGCTCCCGCTTGGTGTCGTCGGTGTAGAGCGTGACCTCTTCGCGGAAGGCCATCCGCTTCTGCTGGGCGAACGCGTAGAGCTCGCCCTCGGAGCCGTCCGGCTGCGCGCCGCGGACCTCGTACTGGTTGACCATCAAGCGGATGCGCTGTCGAACGATGAGCTGCGTCTGTGCCTGGAGGGTATTCACCCGCCGGAGTGTTGCACATGTGCAGCGTCCTCCCAGGTGAATGCTGGACAATGGCTGGGTGAACTCACCCGGACGACACCTCGGACGAACGATCGTGCGCACCTTGCTGGCCGTGCTGCTCGGCGTGGTCATGGGCGGACTCGGGACTGTGGTGCACCGGTTCGGCCACGATTCCTGGTACCTCGGCCTGCTGCTCGCGCTGGCTCTGACGGTCGCGGCAGGTGTGCTCGCACGCGCCTGGGCCGGCTACGGCACGCTGCTCGGATTCGGTGTGGGCTGGGTGGTCATGGTGCAGGCCTTGTCGCTGCCGGGTTCCGGCGGCGACGTCGTGGTCCCGGCCGGTGTGCTGGGCATGGTCTGGTCGTACGCGGGGGTGGCGGTCCTTGCGGTCGTCGCGTTCCTGCCGCCGTCGTGGTTCGCAGAGGTCCCAGCACGCCGAGATCGGTCTGCTGCCTGAGGTCTGCGGTCCTTCGCAGACTGGTTCAGGATGAGGTGAAGGATTGATACACAACCTCCACCTCGGGGCGTCCAGTACGCGGCCTTGGGCAGGATTCTGGCTGGATAGGATGCCCGGCAGGGCGGCCGCGTCCGGCGGATTCGCCGCAGGTCAGGTACGCCCTTGGGGGACGCGGAGAGCCCGCGTCTCGGGTAGTTGCACGGAGCGTGCCGATGGGTCAGCCGACCGAGCGTGACGAACCGCTCGAGCCGACGTCAGACGAGAACGCTGGGGCACGACCTGCCCCGGTGACACCTCCCCGCTTGTCCCAGACACGCCCTGGCAGCGTGCCGAGACAGGTGACGAAGCCCCCGAGACGGCCGACGGACCCCGGGGCAGCGCAATCTTCAGTACCGGCCGGTCAGCCGACCGCTCAGCCGGCCCCCAGATCCCCAGAGAAGGCCCAGCCAGTGACCCCTTCGGAGCAGTCCGAGGCCCCCCAGGCCCCGCGCCCGCCCGTAGTGCCGCCCGCAGCAGCGCCTGCGGCAGCCGAGAGCGCCCCCCAGAGCACGGCGCCGGGCGCCGGAGTGCCGGACGGCACCCCGAGCAAGCCCGCGCCCTCGACCCCGCCGGCGCCTACGACCAAGCCGGTGCCCGCCAAGGAGTCGACCGATCCGAACCCGGACGGTCCTGACCCGGTAGAGGTGCTGCAGACCGTCGTGGAGAAGCTCGCGACGCCGTCGACCAAGGCGTCCACGGCGCCGAGGAACGGATACACGCCGCGCGTCTTCGCGTTCGACCGTCCACCAAAGACCGCGCCCGCGGCGAAGATCGCCGAGAGCCCGAGCGCGGGGCCGCAGAGCCCTGTGCCGCCAGCCGCGGCGCCGGCTGTGCCAGCGGCTGCCTCGACGCCTGCGGCTGGTGCGGCGGGAGCGGCAGCGGCCGCGGTAGGAGCAGGCGCGGCGGCCGCAGCCGCAGCCCAGGCTTCCGCTGTCCCTGGTCCCGCGCCCGTTGGCCCTGCGCCCGCTGGCTCCGCGGCCCCGGCGCCGGCATCCCCGGCGCCCGCAGCCCCGGTTCCCGCCGACTCTCCGTCCCCTGGTCGTGCGCCCGCGGGCCCTCCGGCCGTTGCGGCCTCGTCCGCGGCTCCCGCTGCGGTCGCTGCCTCGAACACCGGTGCGCCCGACGGCGCCGCGCGTCCGACCGCTCCGGACACCGCGACCGGCTCCGTAGCCCCCGACAGGGCGGCGTCGAGCACGGCACCAGCGAAGCCGGCGTCGCAGAGCCCCGCACCTCAGAAGCCAACGTCTGACGGACCTGCGCCTCGGGAGTCAGCACCTGACAGCCCGGCGCCCCAGAGGCCGGCATCCGAGAAGCCAGCACCCAGCACGGCAGCGGCAGCCGGTGCGGCAGCGGCCGGCGCAGCAGCAGCCGGCGCAGCCGCAGCGAGCGCTGTTCCGACGCCGGGGCCGCCCGTGCCAGGGTCGGCCACCCCGTCCCCGCCGTCGGCACCGCCGTCGGTCCAGCCCCGATCGCTCATCCCGCCGTCGAGCGCGGTGCCGCCCGCTGCGGTGGGTCCCGGTGCGGTGCCCCCGCCGCACACGGGCCAGAACCCCTTCCTCAAGCCGCTGACCGGGGCGATCCAGCGGGTGTCCCGCCCGCTGGCCGGTACGCGCTGGTCGCCCGTGCGCCCCGAGGAGACGTCGATGATGGCCTCCGCACAGGGTCCCGCGACGCCGAACGGCCAAGGCCCCGCCGGTCCGTTCGGCCCCGCCGGTCCGAACGGCCCTGCGGGTCCGAACGGCCCCGGCGGCCCCGGCCCTCACGGTCCCGACACCCCCCACGGTCCCAACGGCCCGACGGGCTCGGGCGGTTCCGGCGCGGGGGAGTTCTTCGGCCTTGCCGGCGACGGCGCCCCGCGTCGCGGCCCCAAGGTCGCACTGCTCTCGGTGCTGGCCGTCGTCGTGCTGTTCGGCATCTACGCCCTGGCGGCGTGGGGCGTGAGCGACACCACGCCCCGCGACACCACTGTGGCAGGCGTCGACGTCGGCGGCATGACGCAGGCCGAGGCGGCGTCCGCGCTCACCGAGCAGCTGGCCCCGCGGGTCAAGGAGCCGATCGAGCTCACCGCGGGTGAGGGCAAGGCGCAGCTCTCTCCCGAACCGAGCGGCCTCTCGGTCGACGCCGAGGCCACGGTCGCGGAGCTCACCGGGTTCTCGCTGAGCCCGACCCGGTTGTGGGCACACATGTTCGGCGGCTCCGACGAGGAGCTGGTCCTGGCTGTCGACGAGGAGAAGTTCGATTCTGCCGTGGCGGGTCTCGAGGACTCCCTGGCGGTCGACGCGGTGGACGGCACCGTCGCGTTCGTCGACGGGCAGGCCGTCAAGACGGACGCGAAGGAGGGGTCGCGGATCGTCGCGAGCGAGACCGAGCGCATCATCCAGGAGCGCTGGCTCCTCCAGGACGGTCCGTTCGACCTGCCGGTCGAGCCGGTCAAGCCGGCGATCACGCAGGCGGAGACCGACGAGGGCTTCACCGTGGCGCAGAAGATCATCTCGGCACCGGTCACGGTGTCCGTGGGTGAGCAGTCGCCGGAGCTGTCGCCCGAGGTGCTCGCCGGGCTCTTCCGGTTCGAGCAGAAGGAGGGCAAGCTGGCCACCATCGTGGACCGGAAGGCGACCGTCGAGGCCGTCGTCGACGGTACCAGCGACCTGCTGCAGCTCCCCGACGACGCGCACTTCGAGTTCGTCGGCGGCAAGCCGACCGTGGTGGAGGGAAAGACCGGTACCACCCTCGATCCCGTCGATGCAGGCAAGGCGGTACGGATCGCGGCGACGAGCGACGACCGTGAGACGTCGGTCGAGCTGGTCGAGCAGGACCCGGAGGAGACCGTCGAGTCCCTGAAGAAGCTGGGCGTCAAGGAGGTGGTCTCCGAGTTCCACACGCCGCTGACGAACGAGGCCGTGCGCACGCAGAACCTGGTGCGTGGTGCGCAGATGATCACGGGCGACCTGATCAAGCCGGATGAGACGTTCTCCCTGCTGGACGCGCTCGCGCCGATCACGCTCGAGAACGGGTACTTCGACGCCGGTGTGGTCGAGAACGGCAAGCATGTCGAGGCGGTCGGCGGCGGCCTGTCGCAGATGGCTACGACCACCTTCAACGCCGGCTTCTTCGCTGGGTACGAGGACGTCGAGCATCACGCGCACTCGTACTGGTTCCCGCGCTACCCACCGGGTCGTGAAGCCACGATCTACGTGGGTGCCAAGGACATGCAGTTCACCAACGACACCCCGTACGGTGCGGTGCTGCAGTCCTACGTGGAGGGCGGCGAGCTCTGGGTCAAGGTCTGGAGCACCAAGCACTACCGGGTCGAGGAGAGCAACAGCGGCAAGCAGAGCATCGTCCCGACGACCGTGATCCACGACTCGTCGGCGGACTGCGAGCCGTATCCAGGTGGTGAGGACGGGTTCTCGATCAGCATCCACCGCAAGGTCTTCGTGGGCGACAAGCTGGCCAAGGAGAACTCGTTCAACCACTCCTACAACCCCGACAACCCGGTGGTGTGCGACAAGCCGCGAGGCTCAGGCGACTGACCGGCGGTAGGTTGCGCACATGCTTGGACGTAGCGAGCGGGAGTCTCCCGCGCACGCGGTGCTTGCCGCGCAGATGGCGGGTTGGAACGACCCGGTCGAACTGCTGGACCTCGGCACCATGGCGGACACGCTCGCCACGGTGGCGGGTATCGAGGCGCTGGCGGCCGTTGTGCACCTGGGACACCCGGAGCACCCGGCGCCAGGCCTCGAGCGTGCCCTCCTGGAGGGAGCGCCCTCACTCATCGTGACGGGCGCGGTGGCGGTGCCCGGGCAGTGGGTGTGGGTCGGCTCGGGTGCCACGGTCGGTCAGGTGGTGATCGACGAGGCGGGCATGCGCGACTGCGCGGGGGTGCTGCGGACGCTGGGCGCGAGCCCGCGGCTGGTGCCGACGCGCGCGACGGTCGAGGAGCGGATAGCACTGGCCGGCGAGAGCGGGTCGCTCGTGATCGAACGGTCCCGGGTCCCGGCGGGATTCACCGAGCTCCCGGACAGTGCGGCCCTCGCCGAGGGCGGGCCCGTCTGGTACGGGCTGCTGGAGTCCCGCGGCGACTGGCCCCCGTTCACCGAGCCCGCGCAGGTGTGGCTCGCCTTCGGCCCGGCTGACGACCACCTCGGCTCCCTGCAGCCGACGCTCGCGCTCATCGCGGACGCCGGCCTCGACCTGGACCACCTCCGCAGCCAGCCGTCCACCGGTGGGCCGCACGTGTTCTTCACGTCGTTCTCCTGCCCGACGTCGGCGGCGCTGAGCGATCTGGTCTTCGCGCTCACCCAGCGGGGCGTCTCGCACCGCACGCTGGCCGTCCTGCCGGGCGAGGCGTTCGTGCCGGGGCCGGACGCCCTGACCCCGCGGTGGGCGTGACGGTGCCGGGCACCGAGCGCGGTACGCGGGCTGCGTACCTGGGGCCGGAGGGGACGTTCACGCACCAGGCGGCGCTCGACTGGGCGCGCCTGCACGCCACGACAGGGGAGCCCGCAGGTGACTTGAGTGCCGAGCCGCTCGACACGGTCAAGGACGTGCACGACGTCGTGGCCGCCGGCCGCGCCGACGTCGGCGTCGTCGCTATCGAGTCCTCCGTCGAGGGCTACGTGGTGCCGTCGCTGGACGCGCTGCTCTCCAGCGCGGACGTCGTCGCCGTCGACGAGGTGGCGCTCGACGTGTCGTTCGACGCCTTCGTGCGTCCTGGCCACGGCGAGCTGACCGAGGTCTCCGCTCACCCGCACGGGCTGGCGCAGTGCGCGGGCTTCGTCACGAGCACCGGGCTGGGCAGCGCTCCGGCGTCGTCCAACGCTGCCGCCTGCCGCGACGCGGGGCCGGGGACCATCGCGCTCGGCCCCACGATCTGCGGCGAGCTCTACGGTCTGGAGACCTACGCGAAGGCGGTCGAGGACTTCCGTGGCGGACGCACCCGGTTCCTCGTCCTGACCAGGCGGAGCGCGGCCGAGGGGCGCCTGACGCGGTCGCGCGACGCCGGTGTGACCGCCTGGCGGACCATGCTGGCGATCACCCCAGCCGTGACCGGGCCAGGCGTGCTGGCGCGGATCACCGCAGCCTTCGGCGACCGCGGCGTCAACATGTCGAGCCTGATCACACGACCCCTCAAGGCGCAGCAGGGCAAGTACGTGTTCGTCGTGACGTTCGACGAGGCGCCGTGGGACCAGGGCGCGCGGGAGGTGCTGAGCGACCTGCTCAGCGCCGGCGACGCCCTCAAGACGCTCGGCCTCTTCCCCGCCCGTGGATCCTTCGGGGCGCTCGACGGCGTGCTCGACCCCGACCACGTCCCGGTCGGCTCCGTGTCGTCGAAGGACTCCGGCCCGGTCCGGGACCGAGGACTGCTGTGGTGAGCGGCTTCAGCGCTCAGCGCGGCTCGGTCGGCATCGTGGGCCTCGGGCTGATCGGCGGCTCCCTGGCCAAGGCCCTGCAGGCGGCAGCCGTGCCGGTCGTCGCGACCGACCCGGCTTCGGCGGAGGAAGCCCGCGCGGCGGGCCTCTCGGTGGTGGACGACGTCGCAGGGCTCGCCGTGCACCGGCCCGAGATCGTGGTGCTCGCCGCACCGCTGCGCGCCATGCGGAACGTCGCGGGCGAGCTCGCCGAGGCGCTCGCGGGGGAGCCGGGCTGGGACCCGACGGTGACCGACGTCGGCTCGGTGAAGGCGCCGGTGCGCGAGGCGGTGGCCGACGCCGGCCTGGGCGACCGCTACGTGGGGGCGCACCCGATGTCGGGGACGGAGCGGAGCGGGTTCGGGGCGGCGTCGGCGGAGCTGATGCAGGGCATCCCGTGGGCCGTGACGTGCGCGGCGGCCGGGGCCGGCTCGGTGGGGACCGGCGTGCCCGGGACCGATCCTGCCCGGCTGGAGCAGGTGCTGCGCCTGGTCACGGGCCCGCTCGGCGGGACGGCCGCAGTGCTCACCGACGACCTGCACGACGAGGCGGCGGCCCTCGTGTCGCACGTGCCGCACGTGCTGGCCAACCAGCTGCTCGGGGTCGTTTCCGGTGCGCCGGTGCGAGACCTGGCGCTGGGTCTCGCGGCGGGATCGTTCCGGGACGGGACCCGGGTCGGGCTCACCGACCCGCGCCGCACCGAGGCGATGGTCACGGAGAACGCCGCGTGGGTGGCTCCCGTCCTGCGACTGGCGGCCCGGGACCTCGAGCGGCTCGCCGACGAGCTCGACTCCAACGCGCCGACGCACTGGTTCTTCGACCGGCCCGACCCGGTACGGGCCCAGATCGGCCGTCCCGGCGGTACGCGCGTGACGGGGCTGCACCCGGGTGACGGGGCAGCTGGTACCGGCGCCGACGTCGGCCCGGATGTCGAGACGGTGCCGCTGACGGGCGACTGGCCCGCGAAGCTGGTGGCCCGCTGCGCGGCGGGGGCCGTAGTGCTCGGCGTGGAGGACGGCAAGGCGCTGCTGCGGTAGCTGGTGCCGCAATCTGCCGTCCCCCAGACCGGGCGCCGTCTACGAGTCACTGTTCCCGGAGCGCGCACCGACGTCGATCCGACACCGCATACGCACCGCCGCGTGTACCTCTTCTCTGACGAGAGTGGAGATCTACAGTTCCGAGACCACCCTCAGGTGACGAGGTACTTCGCGGTCGGCACCCTGTTCATCGACGAGGCAGCGCTGCGGGCGCTCCGGACGTCACTCAGTGACCTGCGTGACGAGCTGGCCTGGCGCAGCCACGGCCTGGACTCCGCGTTCCACGCTTCTGAGGACTCGCAGTATGTGTGTGTCTAGAGCCTAGCCTCCGGATTGGAATGTGCGCCGGTCGCCCGGCCTTACAACGACTCCGCCAGAGCCCGGCTCGTCGTGCGGCCTGTGAAGAGGCAGCCGCCCAGGAACGTGCCCTCCAGAGCGCGGTGCCCGTGCACGCCACCGCCTCCGAAGCCCGCGGCCTCGCCCACCGCCCAGAGGCCCTCCAGCACTTCACCGTCCGGGGTCAGCGCGCGGCCGGTCTCGTCGCACCAGAGCCCGCCGAGCGTCTTGCGCGTCAGCACCGACAGGCGGACCGCGAGCAGCGGCCCGTCCTGGGGATCGGTGAGGGCACGCGGCGGCGCCACCCGGATCGCTTTGTCCACGATGAAGTGCCGTGCGGCCGCAGTCGCCACGACCTGCGGGTCCTTGCCCAGCCCTGTGGCGACCTGCGCGTCGCGGGCGGTGATGAGGGCGGCCAGCGCCTCGCCGTCGATGTTCCCGGACGAGCCCTCGGTGGCCTCGGTGAGGGCATTCATCTTGCCGGCGAGCTCCGCGGGCGAGTCCGCCCAGAGGAACTCCTCCGACTGCTCGGCGAAGGTCCGCACCGGCACCGACCTGCCGCGCACGCGCTCGAGGAGCAGGGGCACCGACTTACCGGTCAGGTCCGGGTTCTGCTCGGAGCCCGACAGCGCGAACTCCTTCTCCATGATGGTCTTGTTCAGCACGAACCAGGAGTGGTCGTCGCCCCGCGTGGTCACGTGCCGTAGCGCCCCGAGCGCGTCGAAACCGGGGAACAGCGGGCCCGGCAGCCGACCGCCGTCGGCGTCGAGCCACAGCGACGACGGGCCGGGCAGGATCCGGATGCCGTGCCCCGACCAGACCGGCGAGTGGTTCGCGATGCCCTCGGGGTAGTGCCACATGCGGTCCTCGTGCACCAGCGCGGCGCCCGACGCCGCGGCGACGCCCAGCATGAGCCCGTCCGTGGAGTCGGGTACGCCGGACAGCATCCGGGCCGGCAGGCGCCCGGCGTCGGCGGACCAGTGGCCGCGTGCCAGGTCGTGGTTGGCACCGATGCCACCGCTCGCGACGACGACGGCGTGCGCTGACAGCTCCACCTCGCCGGTCACCGTGCGGCCGGAGGGCTCGCCGCGGCCGGCGTCGTCGTCGGCCAGGATCTCCGCGCGGACGCCGGTGACCCGGCCGTCCGTGGTGACCAGGGACGTGACGCGGTGGCGGAAGCGCAGGTCCAGCAGACCGGCCCGGTTGGCCTCGCGCGCGGCGACGACGAACGGCTCGACGACGGCGGGGCCCGTGCCCCACGTGACGTGGAACCGGGGAACGGAGTTCCCGTGCCCGCCCGTGGCGTAGCCGCCGCGCTCCGCCCACTGCACCAGCGGGAACCAGCGCACGCCCTTGGCGTGCATCCACGACCGCAGGTCGCCGGCCGCGAACTCGACGAACGCCCTGGCCCACCGGTACCCGAAACGGTCGGGACCCTCACCGCGCTCGGCGCCGGGCGCGAACTGGGCGGAGCCGAGCCAGTCGGCGAAGGCGAGGTCGAACGAGTCCTTGACCTTGAGGCGGCGCTGCTCGGGGGAGTCCACGAGGAACAGCCCCCCGAACGACCACCAGGCCTGCCCGCCGAGCGACGCGGCGGGCTCCTGGTCGAGCAGGATCACCCGCTTGCCCGACGCCGTCAGCTCGGTCGCGGTGACGAGCCCGGAGAGTCCCGCACCGATGACTATGACGTCGGTGTCGACCGCTGCGGCAACGTCGTTGTTGTGGACGGAGTCAGTCATGAGCGCACTTTAACCAGGACATACCTCCCATGGTGCGGCCGGCCGGTCGATTCAGGGGTGAAACGGCGCTCACCTGCCCGGCGAGAGCAGCACCTGGAGGCTGAGCGCGTCCATCGTCACCGACGTCCGCGGGCCGGCCTCGTCCTCCGGCACGAAGGGGAAGTCCCAGGAGGAGTCCCAGACGAGCACCCAGGGCGCGCTGTCGGCACGAGCCTGCTCGGGCAGCGTCACGTGCGCGTCGTCCAGGCTGCCGTTCACGACCAGGAGCACGTCCGCGTCACTCGCCGTCGGGCCGGGCCGCAGCATCTGCAGCACACGCCGGCAGGTCTCGTTCCACGTGGCGGGCTCCATCAGGGTTCCCGCCCCGGAGTACCAGAGCAGGTCCGGGTCCGACTCGTTCGGCCGGGGCGAACCAAGGAAGAACGAGTCGGCACGCAGCGCCGGATGCTCCCGCCGCAGCCGCAGCAGGTACCGGGTGGTCTCCAGGAGGTCGTTGGCGGCGTCGTCCAGGGCCCACCGCAACCAGGAGACCTCGTTGTCCTGGACGTACGCGTTGTTGTTACCGCCCTGGCTGCGGCCGAACTCGTCGCCCGCCGTGAGCATGGGCGTGCCGGCTGCGAGCAGCAGGGTGCCGAGCAGGTTCCGCTGCGACCTGCGGCGCGGCGGCACGATCGCCTGCCAGGGCTCCGTGGTGGCGTCGTCGCCGGTCGGGGTGTGGCCCTCGATCCCGTGGTTCCACGACAGGTTGTTGTCCGTCCCGTCCCGGTTGTCCTCGCCGTTGGCCTCGTTGTGCTTGTGGTCGTAGGCCACGAGGTCCGCGAGCGTGAAGCCGTCGTGCGCCGTCACGTAGTTCACGGAGGCGACCGGACCGCGCACCAGCGGCGGGTCGCCCGGCCCGAACAGGTCGGCGCTCCCCGCCAGGCGCGTGGCGAGGTCCCGCAGGCCGAGCATCTCCTGCCCGCGCGCGCCCTGCTTGGGCGCGTCCAGCCAGAACCCCCGTGCGGCGTCGCGGAACCGGTCGTTCCACTCCGCCATGGGCGGCGGGAACGAACCTGTCTGCCAGCCGCCCGGTCCCACGTCCCAGGGCTCCGCGACGAGCTTGAGGCCCGACAGCACGGGGTCGGTCTGCAGGGCCACCAGGAACGGGTGGTCCGGGTCGAAGCCGACGTTGCCGCGGCCAAGGGTCACCGCGAGGTCGAACCGGTACCCGTCCACGCCGACCGTCTCGGCCCAGTACCGCAGCGAGTCAAGGGCCATCTGGATCACGCGCGGACGCCGGAAGTCCAGCGAGTTGCCCGTGCCGGTGACGTCCGCCAGGGCGGCGGGCGAGGCGCCGTCGTGCAGGTAGTAGACCGGGTTGTCGAGGCCGCGCCAGGCCACGTGCAGCCCGTCGTCGCCGCCCTCGCAGGTGTGGTTGTAGACCACGTCCAGGAGCACCTCGATGCCCGCCTCGTGCAGCAGGTGCACCATGCCGCGCACCTCGTCCAGCACCGCCTCGGCGCCCTGCTCCTGCGCGGCCCGGGTCGCGTACGCGGCGTTGGGCGCGAAGAACCCCAGGGTGTTGTAGCCCCAGTAGTTCGGCAGGTCCTGGGCGGCAAGGCGCGACTCGGCGACGCTCTTGTGGATCGGTAGCAGCTCGAGCGTGGTCACGCCGAGGCTCAGCAGGTGCTCGACGACGGCGGGGTGCGCCACGCCGGCGTAGGTGCCGCGCAGCTCCGCCGGGATGTCCTCGCGGAGCATCGTCAGCCCGCGCACGTGCGCCTCGTAGATGACGGTCTCGGCCCACGGCACGCGCGGCCGCGACAGGGGAGCGGGCGGCGGCAGCGGCGCGACGACGACGGAGTGCGGCACGTACGCCAGCGAGTCGGTCTCGTCCGCCGCCCCGTAGGGGTCGCCGAGCCACCAGCCGGGCTCGCGCTCCGTCGACACCGAGCCGACCACCTCGGGACCGTAGCGGAGCCGGCCGGCGAAACCGCGGGCATACGGGTCGATCAGCAGCTTGGCCGGGTTGTGCCGCAGCCCCGCCCGCGGGTCCCACGGCCCGTACACGCGAAACCCGTAACGCTGACCAGGGGCGACGTCCGGGACGTGCGTGTGCCAGACGCCGTACACCGGGCCCACCATCTCGATCCGGCGCTCGGTGTACCGGTTCGGGTCGTGCTCGTCCAGGGCCGGGTCGGCGACGTCGATGAGGCAGAGGTCGACGGCGGTCGCGTGGGAGGCGAGGACAGCGGCGTCGATCCCGCCGTCGGGCGTGACGTAGACCCCGAGTGGCGGGACGTGGCTACGCCGCGCCGATGGACGGATGAGCGGCCGGACTACTGGCCGCGGCGCCGGGTCGCCCGGCGCCCGCTGCGGTTCTGCTCGGGGTGACTGCACCATGCGCCCAATCGTTGCAGGCCCGTCTGTGGACCGGATCCGTCACACGCCGCCCGACGTCGTACCGTTTACTCCATGCGCATAGTGGTCACCGCCAAGTACGTCCCGGACATCAACACCGAGCGCGGTTTTGAGGACTGTCGGGTCGTGCGCGACGCAGGCGAGGGCACCCTCAACGAGCTGGACGAGAACGCCATCGAGGCCGCCCTGCGGCTCGTCGAGGCGGAGCGCGCGTCCGGCGGCATCGGGCCGGACGACGGCGAGGTGATCGTCGTCACGATGGCCGGACCCGACGGCGACGTCGCACTGCGCAAGGCGTTCCAGCTCGGCGTGGACCGCGGCATCCGCGTGACCGACGACGCCCTGGCCGGCTCCGACTACTTCGGCACCGCCGCCGTGCTCGCCGCCGCCGTCCGCAAGCTCGGCGAGCATGCCCCGGTCGACCTCGTGGTGACGGGTATGGCCGCACTCGACGGCCTCGGCTCCGTGGTCCCGACGCTGCTCGGCGCCGAGCTCGGGCTGCCGACCCTGAACCTCGCCAAGAAGGTCGAGCTCGGGCCGGCCGAGGGCTCGGCGCGCACGCTCACGATCACCCGCGAGATCGACGACGCCACCGAGCGGCTGTCCGCCCCGCTGCCCGCCGTCCTGTCCGTGACGGACGCGGCCAACCAGCCGCGCTTCCCGGGCTTCAAGCTCATCATGGCGGCCCGCACCAAGGAGATCGAGGTGTGGTCGCCGGCCGACCTCGGGCTCGACCCCGCGGTGGCAGGCGTCGCGGGCGCCCGCACCCGGGCGCTGTCCGCGGCCCCGCGCCCGGAGCGCGCCGAGCCCGAGATCGTCACCGACAAGGGCGAGGGCGGCGTGGCGCTGGCCGACTTCCTGATCCGCAACGACCTGGTCTGAGCCGGGCCTGATCCGCCCGACCCCAGCCTGAAAGGCACGTGATGACGAACCGCACAGTCCTGGTCCTGCTCGAACCCGCTACCGAGGTCCGCACCAGCGTCCTCGAGCTGCTCACCATCGCACGCGGCCTCGGCCGGGTCGAGGCAGTCGCCATGGAGGCCCCGACCGTCGAGGTGCTCGCGCAGCTCGGCGCGTACGGCGTCGGCTGCGTCCACCAGGCGGAGATCGCGCGCGCCGGCGTCCACGTGAGCGGCGACGAGCGGCACCTGCCCGCCGTCGTCGCAGCGGGTCTGGCTGCCGCCGTACGCCACACCGACGCCGACGTCGTGCTGCTGCCCACGTCGTTCGCCGCGAAGGAGGCCGCGGCGCTCGCGGCCCACGAGCTCGGTGCGGGGCTCGTCATCGACGCCGCCGCCGTGCGCGAGGCCGACGGCCGGATCGTGGCGGGCAAGCGGGTCTTCGCCGGCGCGTGGGACACGGAGTGCGCGGTCACCACCGACGTCGCAGTGGTGACGGTCCGGGCCAACTCGGCGGTCGCGCAGCCTGCCGAGGCCGCCGTCGAACCGGTGACAGAGGGCTTCGCCGTCGAGGTGGCGCCGTCGCCGGTGGCGCTCCTGTCGCGCGAGGTCAAGGCCGACACGAGCGGCCGGCCGCCCCTCGACCAGGCGGCGGTGGTCGTGGCGGGCGGACGCGGTACCGACGGCGACTTCGGACCCGTCGAAGACCTCGCGGACGCCCTCGGCGCGGCCGTCGGCGCGTCCCGCGACGCGGCGTTCGAGGGCTGGTGGGACTCCTACGTGGGGCAGACCGGCGTCACCGTGGCGCCGCGGGTCTACATCGGCGCGGGTATCTCGGGCGCCCCGCACCACCGCGGCGGCATGCAGGCGTCCCAGGTGATCGTGGCCGTGAACAGCGACCCGGAGGCGCCGATCTTCGAGATCTGCGACTTCGCCGTGGTGGGCCAGCTCGCCGACGTGCTCCCGCAGGCCGCGGCGGAGATCCGCAAGAGGAGGCCCTGAGGCGGCCGGCTGGGTCGCCGGTTTGGACGGCTCTCTTCGAGGCCTAAGTTACTTCGCTTTGGGCGCCCTCAAAGCGAAGTAGCTTAGGCCTCGAAGGGGCGGGCGGCGGGCAAGGCCCCGCGTGGCGCGTGGTGGAATGGCGGGATGGAGCAGTTGCGGACAAGGGCCGGTCAGGGCTCGCTGGTGCCCGCCGAGCGGCGGCGGACGGCGCGGCATCTCCTGCTCGACGGGTTCGGGCTGGTCGCGCAGGAGCGCCTCGCGGAGTCACGCGTGGTGGTCGTGGGCGCGGGTGGGCTCGGGTCGCCGGTGCTGCAGTATCTCGCCGCGGCCGGCGTCGGCACGCTGGGCATCATCGATGACGACGTCGTCGAGGCGTCCAACCTGCAGCGACAGGTGCTGCACTCGGTCGCCGACGTCGGGCGGGCCAAGACGGAATCGGCAGCCGACGCGCTGCGCGGGCTGGCCCCCGGCGTCGAGGTGATAGCGCACCCTGAGCGGCTGACCCGCGACAACGCCGCAGCGATTCTCGGCGGATACCACCTGGTGGTCGACGGTTCGGACACGTTCGAGACGCGGTATGCCGTGTCCGATGCCGCGGCGAGCCTCGGCCTGCCCGTCGTCTGGGGCACCGTGCTGGGCTGGGACGGCCAGGTGAGCGTCTTCTGGTCGGCGGCGCCGGACGGACGGGCGATCACCTACCCGGACGTGTACGGCCCGCAGCCGTCCGAGGGGGACTCGTGCTCGACCGTCGGCGTGCTGAGCCCGGCGTGCGGCGTCGTGGGCTCGACGATGGCGGTCGAGGCGGTCAAGGTTCTGACCGGCACCGGTGATCCGGCGCTGGGACGGCTGCTCGTCTACGACGCGCGCACCTCCGCGTGGGACACGGTCGAGCTGGCCCCGGTGCCGTCTGGCCCGGCTGCCCTGGCCGCTGCACCGTTGACGGTCGCTGATCCGACGGCGTCCGACGGGCCGGTGACCGCCGCCGAGCCGCCGGCGTCCGCCGAGCCCGGCGTCCTGCTGCTCGACGTCGGTCTCCGGCCCGGCGCCGTGCCGGGTGCGGTGTTCGTGCGGCTGGAGGACCTGGCGGCCGGAAACCTGCCCCCCGAGCTGCTGGACCACCCGGTCGACGGGCCGGTCGTCGTGGTCTGCGAGCGCGGCCTGCGGTCGCGCGGCGCGGAGCAGCTCCTCCGCGCCGACGGGTGGCGCGACGTCACGAGCCACGCCATGCTCGGATGATCACCCACCTGGACACGTCCCGTTCACCTGGACGTACCAGACCTTTCGCGGGTGAGACACCGCCTGCTCCTAGGTTGACGTCGACCTACCCCCCAGCTCGGACCGGAGAACCTCCGATGACGATCGCTCCTGAACATCGCCAGCTGCTGACGGTGCACACGCACGCGCGTGGCAAGCGCAGCCCCGTCACCTGCCGTCTCAAGTGCAACGACGCGTGCCTTCACCCCGCTCCCAACGAGAGCGCCAACGAGTACTTCAAGGACGTCGTGAGCTCGGTGCTGTCCCGCCGCGCGATGCTGGGCACCATGGCGGTCGCCGCCGGCGCCGTGGTCATCGGCGCGCAGGGTGTCGGCGCGCCGTCGGCCGCCGCCGCGACGATGCCGGAGGGGCGGTTCCCCGGCCACGGCCACGGCAAGGGCCTCGCCTTCGGTGCGATCGACCCGCAGCACGTCGACGTCGACCAGCTCGTGGTGCCGGACGGCTACACCTGGGAGCCGATCATCCGCTGGGGTGACCCGATCCTCCCGGGTGCCCGCACCTTCGACCCGAACAACCAGTCGCCGGAGCAGCAGGCCAAGCAGTTCGGCTACAACTGCGACTACCTCGACATCCTGCCGTTCGACGCGGGCGACGAGCGCCGCGGCAACCGTGGGCTCCTCGTGTCGAACCTGGAGTACACGAACGCGTCGGTCATGTTCCCGGCCACGGAGAAGTACTGGGAGACCGACGGCGACGGGAACGTCACCGGAGACAAGAACGCCTACGCCCGTGCCATCGAGCGCGCCGCACACGGCATGGCGGTCGTCGAGGTCCGGCGGCGGGCCCCCGGCAAGCCCTGGTCGTACCAGCGGATCAGCCCGGTCAACCGCCGCATCCACATGGACACCGAGTTCGTCATCGACGGGCCGGCCGCCGGCACGGACCTGATGAGGACGACCGCCGACCCGTCGGGCACCCGCGTGCTCGGCACCATGAACAACTGCGCGGGCGGCACCACACCGTGGGGCACCGTCCTGTCGGGCGAGGAGAACTTCAACGGCTACTTCGTGGCCGCCGGAGCCAACCCGACCGCTGACGCCCGCTACGGTCTCGGCCGCTCCACCAGCTACGGCTGGGAGGCCGACGACCCGCGCTTCGGCGGCGGCGCCGGGTTCGAGAACGAGTCCAACCGCTTCGGCTGGATCGTCGAGCTCGACCCGCACGACCCGTCGGCACCGCCCGTGAAGCACACCGCCATGGGCCGGTTCAAGCACGAGGGCGCCAACGTCACCCTGTCCCGCCGCGGGCACGCCGTCGCCTACATGGGTGACGACCAGGCGTTCGACTACATCTACAAGTTCGTCTCCAAGGACCGGGTCGCCAAGGGCAGCTCCCGGCGGGCGCGGGAGCACAACAAGACGCTGCTCTCGGAGGGCGACCTGTACGTCGCCAGGCTCACCGGCGACTCGCCGGCCGCCGAGATCGACGGCTCAGGGGCGCTCCCGTCCGACGACGCCTTCGACGGCTCCGGCGAATGGCTGCCCCTGGTGCTCGACGGCGCCAGCCAGGTGGACGGCATGTCCGTCGAGGAGGTGCTGATCTACACGCGCCTGGCGGCGGACACCGTCGGCGCCACCAAGATGGACCGCCCCGAGGACGTCGAGATCAGCCCGGTCACCGGCCGCATCTACGTCGCGTGCACCAACAACTCGGGCCGCACCCCGGGCAACGCCGTCGAGGGTGCCACCGAGGCCAACCCGCGTACCCACAAGGTCGTGAACGGTGCCACCACCAACGGCAACCGGGACGGCCACGTCGTCGAGATCATCCCCTCGGGCGACCAGACCTCCACCCGCTTCACGTGGAACCTGCTGCTCGTCGCGGGCGACCCCAGCGTCGAGGGCACCTACTTCGGCGGCTACCCGCGCGACCGGGTCTCGCCCATCTCCTGCCCCGACAACCTGGCGTTCGACGCCGAGGGCAACCTCTGGATCTCGACGGACGGGCAGCCCAGCTCCAGTGGCATCGCCAAGTGCGACGGCCTGTTCAAGGTGCCGGTGGCGGGCCGCGAGCGAGGGCACGTGCAGCAGTTCCTCTCGGTGCCCGCCGGCGCCGAGACCTGCGGCCCGGTCATCGACTCCCGTGACGGCATGGTCTACGTGAACGTGCAGCACCCGGGCGAGGACGGCACGTACGACGCACCGCAGTCGTTCTTCCCGGACTACATCGCCGAGGGAGCGCGGGTCGAGGCCGGCGACTTCCGGGGTCCGCGTCCGACCGTGGTGCAGGTCTACCGCGACCGAGGCCGCGGCAACGGCCACGGGCACGGCAACGGGCACGGCAACGGCCGTCCCAGCCGCTGACGACGGACCGCTCACCCCGCTGACCGTTGAGTGCTGGCTATGTGTCGTCCCGAGCAGGGATTACCAACAGATAGCCAGCACTCAACGATCAGCGGGGGCCACGTCGCGTCATTTCACATCCCCGGGATGCGATTTGGGGCTCGCGGCGTTCGTAGACTTGATGACCGTGACCACCCCGCCCCCCGAGCCCGCGCGCGCACCCATGACGGTGAGCGGCGCGCACGGCACCCCGCCCCGCGAGCCGGACGGCGCGTACCTCGACCACGCAGCGACCACGCCGATGTCGGCGGCGGCGCTCGCGGCGTTCGTGGCCGTGGCGCAGCGCACCGGCAACGCGTCGTCGCTGCACTCCGCGGGCCGCACGGCACGGCGCACCGTCGAGGAGGCGCGGGAGACGCTCGCGAAGGCGCTCGGCGCGCGGCCCAGCGAGGTCATCTTCACCTCGGGCGGCACCGAGGCCGACAACCTGGCGATCAAGGGCATCTTCTGGGGTCGGCGCGCGCAGGACACGCGTCGCAGCCGGGTGCTCGTCTCCGCCGTCGAGCACCACGCGGTGCTCGACCCGGCGTTCTGGCTTGCCGGCCACGCAGGCGCCGAGATAGTGCTGCTGCCCGTCGACGGCGAGGGTCGGCTCGACCTGGACGCCCTGCGCGCCGAGCTCGCCGCGCACGCCGACGAGACCGCGCTGATCAGCGTCATGTGGGCCAACAACGAGGTGGGCACGCTCCAGCCCGTCCGTGACGTCGTGCGCGCGGCGCGCCCGTACGGCATCCCGGTGCACACCGACGCCGTCCAGGCGGTGGGCCAGACCGAGGTCGACTTCACCGAGTCGGGCGTCGACGCCATGACGGTGAGCGGTCACAAGCTGGGCGGCCCAGTCGGCGTCGGCGCCCTGCTCGCCAAGCGCGACCTCGCGCTCGACGCCGTCCTGCACGGCGGCGGCCAGGAGCGCGGCGTGCGCTCCGGCACGCTCGACGCGGCATCGATAGCGGCCTTCGGCGTCGCCGCGCACCACGCCGTCGGATGCATGCCGGAGCGTTCTGCCCGGCTCGCCGCGCTGCGCGACGACCTCGTCGCCCGGGTGCGCGCAGCGGCGCCCACCGCCGTGCTGCGCGGCCCGGAGCCGAAGCCCCACGCCGTGCACGACTCCGGCGCATCGCGTGGGCCCCAGGAACCGGTCGACCGGCTGCCCGGCAACGCGCACTTCACCTTCCCCGGCGCCGAGGGCGACTCGCTGCTGTACCTGCTGGACTCGGCGGGAGTGCAGGCGTCGACCGGTTCGGCGTGCCAGGCGGGCGTGCCGCAGCCCTCGCACGTGCTCCTGGCCATGGGTGTCCCCGAGACCGAGGCCCGGGGTGCGCTGCGGTTCACGCTCGGGGCCACGTCCACAGCGGCCGACGTCGACCGCCTGGTCACCGCGCTGCCCCAGGTCGTGGCGCGGGCGCAGGCCGCAGGACTGGTGTCCGGCCGTTCGATCGGAGGTATGCGATGAGGGTGCTCGCCGCGATGTCAGGTGGTGTGGACTCCGCGGTCGCCGCGGCGCTCGCCGTCGAGGCGGGGCACGACGTCGTGGGGGTGCACATGGCGCTGTCCCGGAACCGCGACCAGTTCCGCACCGGGTCGCGCGGCTGCTGCTCCATCGAGGACGCGGGCGACGCCCGCCGTGCCGCCGACGTGCTCGGCATCCCCTACTACGTGTGGGACCTGTCCGAGCGCTTCGAGGACACCGTGGTGGCCGACTTCCTGTCGGAGTACGAGGCGGGCCGCACTCCCAACCCGTGCGTGCGCTGCAACGAGCACATCAAGTTCGAGGCGCTGCTCGACAAGGCGACGGCCCTCGGGTTCGACGCCGTCGCGACCGGCCACTACGCGCGGATCGAGACGCGCCAGATCGCGCTGCCCGACGGCGGCCGGCGCACCGTGCGCGAGCTGCACCGTTCGCCGAACGACGCCAAGGACCAGTCGTACGTGCTGGCGGTGGCGGGAGCCGACCGGCTCGCCCGCGCGATGTTCCCGCTCGGCGGGTTCGCGTCCAAGGACGAGGTACGGGCCGAGGCCGCGCGCCGTGGCCTGTCGGTGTCGGCGAAGCCCGACTCCTACGACATCTGCTTCGTGGCCGACGGCGACACCCGCGGCTTCCTGCAGTCCCGCCTCGGCTCCCGGCCCGGCGAGGTGGTGGACACCGCGGGCGAGGTGGTGGGCGAGCACGACGGCGCGTACTCGTTCACCGTGGGCCAGCGCAAGGGGCTCGGTCTGGGGCGCCCGGCCGCCGACGGCAAGGCGCGGTACGTGGTCGACGTGCAGCCCGCGACGAACACCGTGGTCGTGGGACCCGCGGAGCTGCTGAGCGTGGACCGGATCACGGGGGAGAAGGCGCTGTGGTTCGACGGCGTGCTCCCGACCCCGTTGGTCGACCCGACCCCCTTGGTCGAGCCTGTCGAGACCCCCGCCGACATCGTCCCCGACGCCGACGGCTGGTTCGACGCCGAGGTGCAGGTCCGCGCGCACGGTGCACCGGTCCCGGCGCGGGTGCGGTCAGTCGCCCTCCCCGGTGACGCGTATGGTGACGACGTCCCGGAAGGCGAGCGACCGGCGTCGGCCGCTGACGGTTCCGGCCAGGCCGCTCCCGCGATGGAGATCGAGCTGACCGGTGCGCCCTTGCGCGGTGTCGCACCGGGCCAGTCCGTAGTGGTGTACCGCGGCACACGCGTGCTGGGCCAGGCGACGGTCGCCCGGTCCTGGCGCGCACCAGCACCTGACCGAGCCCGCTGACTTCGGTCGCTTGGGATGAGATCGGTCGATCAACCGACCGATCTCATCCCATCAGACCGATCTCATCTGCGTGGCGGTGCCCAAGACCAAGGAGAGCTGATGACCGCTGTGACCGGACACGGGCCGTGGCCCGGGGGCGAGCGCGATGTGCTCGAGGCGCAGCAGACGGCGCTGGGTGAGTTCGCGGAGCTGCCCACCGGTGTCGACGCGATCCCGTTCCTGACGCAGCTGACGCAGCGCGGTCCCGGCGCCGATGCCCTGGGGCGGACGGCGGTGCGCCTCACCGAGATGCCCGTCGAGCTGGGCCCGCACGGCTGGAAGCTCACCGAACGACGCGGCGCCGACGCGCGCCGGGCCGAGGCGTTCTGGCGCGAGGATCTCGGGGCGCTCGCCATCGCCGCGCACGGCTACACGGGTCCGCTCACCGTGGAGCTGCTGGGGCCGTGGACGCTGGCGGCCCAGCTCTGGTCGGCGCGGGGAGACCGCGTCCTGGCCGACACCGGCGCCCGCGCCGACCTTGCGCTCGCGCTCGCGGAGAGCCTGCGCACGCTGGTGTCAGACATCGCGGCCCAGGTACCGGGCGCCGAGGTCACCGTGCAGCTCGCGGAACCGCTGCTCGGTCAGGTGCACGCGGGTGTCCTGCCGACGTTCTCCGGATTCTCGCGGCTGCGGGCGGTGGCCGGGCCCGAGATCGTCGAAGGGCTGGAGCCGGTGCTCGCGGCGGTGCGGGACGCCGGTGCGCGGTCCGTGGTGCACCTCGGTAGCACGTGGGTCGGCGTACCGGCCGTGGTGCTCGCCGGTGCCGATGCGCTGGGCCTGGACCTGGCCGCCGTCGGGCCGGACGGCTGGAACGAGCAGGCCTGGGAGCTGCTGGCCCGCGCCTCGGAACGCGGCACCGCGCTCTGGGCCGGGCTACCGCCGGCGCAGGTGTCGCAGTGTGCGGGCCCGGCGCTCGGCGAGCTCGCCGACCTGGTGACGGTGCCCTGGCGGCGGATCGGCCTGCCCGCCACGGGGCTCGCCGACGTGACGCTGCTGGCGGCCCCCCGTACGACGCTCGGCTCGTCCGACGCCCACCGCGCGGAGCTGGCCAACCTGGGCCGCATAGCGGAGTCACTGGCGGAGCGCGCCGAGGCGTAGACGATCCCGTGCCTACGGTCCTGACTCGATGTACCAGGTACGTCGCGTCAGGGCCGCGGGCCCATCACCCTGATCGTAGATCGTAGGTTTTCCACAGGTATTGGCAATGAACCAGCCGTTTGGCAGCTCTTGGTTGCGATGATGGCCGGATGCGAAAGCAGCCTGACTACCGCACGAATCTCGACCGCATCGCAACGTGGCAACGCGCATGGCGGGACGGCACGGATCTCACGGCGCGGCTCTACTCGGCGGACCGGACCACGGGACCGGTCGTGCCTGCGTCGTTGCCCTATGACACCCGCGGCACCAGGAGGGCACTAGCCCGCGACGCGCGCGCGGGACGCGTCGAACGGGTGCGGCGTGGCGTCTACCTGCCGGTCCAGGTGGAGTCCGGCAACAGGAGCCAGGACGCCGAAGCGGCACTGATGCGTACCGTGCGTGGCCTTGCCGACGCCTCGGGCACCCAGCTCTGCTTCACGCACACGACCGCAGCGGTGCTGCATCGGTGCTGGCAGTACCGGATGCCGCAGGCCGTCCACGTCACGTACCCGGTCAAACCGAAGATCAGGCGGGGCGACGACGGCGTCCGCCGACACTGGGCAACGCTTACCCCGCGGGATCGCACGGTCGTCGACCGGATCCCCGTGACGACGCTGGAGCGCACGGTGTTCGACTGCGCCCGCACGCTGGAGCACGACTGCGCGCTGGTGCTTGCCACGTCGGCCTTCCGGCTCGGTGCGGACCCGGCCGTCGTCGGTGTGATCGTCGACGAGAACCACAGGGTGCCGA
Organism: Promicromonospora sp. NPDC023987; assembly: GCF_040639055.1. NCBI lineage: Bacteria > Bacillati > Actinomycetota > Actinomycetes > Micrococcales > Promicromonosporaceae > Promicromonospora > Promicromonospora sp. NPDC023987. The sequence continues at coordinate 40,806 of NZ_JBEZZF010000046.1, forward strand.
GCATCGCGGCCGCGCGGACGGTGCTCGAGGCGATCGAACCGGGATGTGCTTCCCCCGGCGAGGTCCTGACCTACCGGGCGGCACGGCTCGTGCGACCGGAAGGGCTGGAGACCCAGATCCAGGTGGGGACCCGGCGCGGCACGTACTGGGTGGACTCGGGCTGGCCGGCGCTCAAGGTGGGCCTTGAGTTCCACGGGGCGGTGAAATACTCCGGCGGTTCCTTCGGTGATCCGTCCGTACGTCACGAGGAGCGGGGCCTGCGGGCCCAGGCGCTGATGGAGGAGGGCTGGCGGATCCTCGATCTGGGGTGGAACGAGGTGATCGACCAACAGCGCCTCGAGCTAGCCATCCGAGAGACGCTCCTACGCCGCAGGCAGTGGTGACCGCGACCTTCGATGGCCTGCGGCCCTGACCGGACGTACCAGGTACATCCAGTCAGGGCCGCAGGCCCGGGCGGCTCACCTGCTCAGCCGGTTCCACAGGAACGTCCAGTGCGTCGCCGCCATGTAGGCAGCCTGCGCATTGTTCGCCGCGCCGCCGTGGCCGCCCTCGATGTTCTCGTAGTAGGTCACGTCCTTGTCCGCGGCCAGCATGAGGGCCGCCATCTTGCGGGCGTGGCCGGGGTGCACGCGGTCGTCCTTCGTCGACGTCGTGAAGAGCACCGGCGGGTAGTCCCGGGCGGCGTCGAACAGGTGGTAGGGCGAGAAGGTCCGGACGAACGACCAGTCGTCGGTGTCCGGGTCGCCGTACTCGGCCATCCAGGACGCGCCGGCGAGCAGGTGGGAGTACCGCTTCATGTCCAGCAGCGGGACGCCCACGATGATCGCCCCGAACAGCTCCGGGTAGCGCGTGAGCATGTTCCCGGCGAGCAGACCGCCGTTCGAGCGGCCCTCCATCCCGAGCTGCGCCGGGACGGTGATGCCGCGGACGACGAGGTCGCGCGCGACGGCGGCGAAGTCCTCGTACGCCCGGTGGCGGTGCTCCTTCAGCGCGGCCTGGTGCCACGCCGGCCCGTACTCGCCGCCGCCCCGGATGTTCGCCACGGCGTACACCCCGCCGCGCTCGAGCCATGCGCGGCCGACGGTGCCCGAGTACCCGGGCAGGATCGCGTGCTCGAACCCGCCGTAGCCCCACAGCAGGGTGGGCGCGGGACCGGCCTCGCCCGCGACGAGGTCCGCCCGGCCGACGACGAAGTACGGCACGCGCGTGCCGTCGTCCGACTCGGTGAACTGCTGGCGGACCGCCAGCCCGGCGGACTCGAAGTACGAGGGCGCCGACTTGAGCACCTCGGGTGCCTCCCCGTGCTCACCCGGCCCGACGGTGGTGAGCCCCAGCGTCGACGGCGTCAGGTAACCGGTGGTGACCACCCAGACGTCGTCGGAGTCGACGACGTCCACCGCGCCGACGCCGACCGTGAGCAGCTCGCCGCCCACGGAGAGCTCGGACCGTGCCCACGACTGATCGCTGGTTGAGCTTGTCGAAACCTCGGTCTCGACTCGCGGTTCCTGAGCCTGTCGAAGTGCGACCACCGGAGCGGGCGGCGTCAGCACATGGAGCAGGTTCTTCACGTCGTCCAGCACGTTGAGGACCAGATGGTTCCGCGTCCAGGTGATCCCGGAGAGCGACGTCGTCCGCGTCGGCTCGAAGAGGACGGTCAGCTCGCGGGACCCGGCCATGAAGTCGTCGAAGCCGGCGGCCAGGAGGGATCCGGCGCGGTAGGTGACCTCGCCGAGCGTCCAGTCGTCGCGCAGCCGCACCAGCATCCACTCACGGTGCAGGCCGACGTTCGCCGAGTCGGGCACATCGATCTTCGTGAGGGTCTGCCCGGGCGTGCCCACACCCGTGGCCAGGTACGTCTCGTTGGCGTAGAACCGCAGGGCACGGTGCACCAGGTCGCGCTCGAAGCCCGGGGTGTGCGACCGGGACGCGCTGATGTACATGTCCTCGTCGGTGCCCTCGTAGACGAGGGTCGCCTCGGCCGGCGGAGTGCCGCGGCGCCACCGCCGCACCTGCCGCGGGTAGCCCGACGGCGTCATCGTGCCCGCGCCGAAGTCCGTGAACACGTAGACCGTGTCCGCGTCGACCCAGGACAGTCCGCCCTTGGCCTGCGCGCGGACGAACCCGCCGTCGCTCTCGGGCACGAACTGCTTGGTGACCAGGTCGAACTCGCGGGTCACGTCGGAGTCGGAGCCGCCCGGCGAGAGGTCGACCAGCGCGTGCCTGCGGGGCTCGCCCGCCGCGAGCTGCTCCGGCGTCGGGCGCAGGACGCTCGCGCCGTGCCAGACCCAGCTCTCGCCCTCCTGTGCCGCGAGGGCATCGAGGTCGAGGACGATCTCCCACTCGGGGTCGTCGGTCCGGTAGGAGTCGAGGGTCGTGCGGCGCCACAGGCCGCGCTCGTGCTCGGCGTCCTGCCAGAAGTTGTAGTAGTGCTCGCCGACCTTCGAGACGTGCGGGATCTTGTCGTCCGAGTCGAGGACCTCGCGCACCGCCCGCTCGGTCTCGGTGAAGGCGGGGCCGCCGAGCGCCTCGGCGCTGTGCGCGTTGCGCTCGCGGACCCAGCTCAGGGCGGCGTCGCCGTCGACGTCCTCGAGCCACGCGAACGGGTCGGTGCCGGCGGGGTCCAGGGGAGTGGCCGGGAGAGCGGATCGGGGGGCGGTCTGGGTGTGCTCGACGCTCATGGTGAGCACCCTACGCGGCCGGTAGCGGCTTCCGCCGTCCGTGGGCCGCTTGCCGTAGCCTGAGCGATGCGCGCCCGTTTTTTGCCGTAATGTGGGGTTATTGGACCGCGGTGCTGCCGCATTCCTCACTGGCACATATTTTCGCTGGTCGCACCACGGCCGTGCCCTTCCACGCGTGGGACGCGCTGTGGTAGAAACTGCACTCCAGGGGGTTGTTCGCCCCCTCCAGCCGAGTTCGTGAAGCAGGCCGCGGTAATCCGCCGTGTCCGGGCTTTCCAAACTCTGACGAGACAACTATTAGGGGGATCGGCTCGGTGAGCTCGATGTCTTCTTCTCCTCCGCCGAGCAGGCTGCGCCAGGTCGCGCCCTGGGTGTGCGTCGCCGGCGTGCTTGCCTATGTACTCGTAGCGCCCGTCCTGTTCACTGCCACCGGGGCCTCGTCCACGTGGCCCGCATGGCTCGTCGGCATCGCCGCCGTCGGGCTCGCCGTGGCGGCCGCGCTGATCGCAGCGCGGTCCTCACGGGACGACCTCGCATCGCACGAGGACCTCGTCCTCGCGCACCGTCGGGCCGAGGAGCGTGCCGAGGCGGCCTCCGCGGCCCTCGACGCCCTGGCGAAGGAGCAGCTGCCCGCCTTCCTCGACAGCGAGCCGGCGCCGCCGTTGCCGCACCTTCCCGGCGACGCGGGCGCACAGGCCCGGCTGGACGAGGCGGCGGCCATGCTCGCCCGGGTCCAGGAGGAGCGGGTGGCCCGCCGCGACGCCGTCCAGGTCGCCGTGGTCGCCCTGAGCCGCAAGGTCCAGGCCGCCGCGCACCGCATCCAGGAGGAGGCGGCGCGGATGGTGCAGCGCCACCCCACCGACCCGGACATCCTGCAGACGTCCATGCGCGTCGACCACGCCGCGGCCCAGCAGGCCCGCCAGGCACAGAGCCTCGCGGCCCTGTGCGGCGAGTGGCCGGGCCAGCAGTGGAGCGAGCCGCTCCCGCTGCCCGACGTCGTCAAGGGCGCTGCCAGCCGCATCACCGCTTTCCACCGGGTCGAGGTGTCGGGCGACCCCGGGGTCGCCGTCTCGGCGCGCATCGTCGAGCCGCTCATCCACCTGGTGGCCGAGCTGCTGTCCAACGCCACGCAGTCGTCTCCGCCCACGACGCAGGTGCTCGTGTCGCTCCGCCAGGTGCAGCGTGGCGCGGTCGTCGAGATCGACGACTGCGGTGTGGGCCTCGACCTCAAGCAGCTCGAGCAGGCGCGCGACATCGCCTCGGGCAAGCGCGAGATCAGCATCACGGAGCTAGGCGAGATCCCGCAGACCGGCCTGGCCGTCGTCGGTACCTACGCGCGGCGCCACGGCTTCCGCGTCGACGTCACCGAGTCGGTGTACGGCGGGCTCCGCGCCATCGTCATGATCCCGGCGGAGCTCACCGAGGCAGTGGTGCCGACGGGGATGCTCACGCCGGCGGCGACGCTGCCGAGCGCGAGCAGCCCGTCCACCGGGGTCTCGGCCCTCGGCTCCGGACGGAGCGCCAGCACCACCGCCGTCGTCGAGCCGCAGCTCGCGCCAGAGCTGCCCGGCGCCAAGCCGGCGGACGACGACGAGTGGCCTGCCCCCGCTGCACCCGACCCTGCGACCGTTGTCCCTGTCGAGCCGCTGAGCGCGCCCGGTGACGTGGTCGACGACGAGGAGGAGACGCCCGTGGCCGGTGCCCAGGTGAAGGCCCCAGGCGAGCTGCCCCTGCGTCCCGGGCGGGCCCGCCCCGAGGACGACGAGTTCCCCGAGCCGTCCGCACTTCCGCAGCGGCGATCACGCCGTGGAGAGGCGGAGGCGCCCGACGACCGGACCAAGACCGCGGAGGCCCGTAGGGAAGCTCCGGGTCCCGTGCAATCGGCCGAAGAGGCCGGTGAGTGGATGGGTGCCTTCTTCAGTTCGAGCGAGGCGCGGTTCGGGGACTCACCTGACAGCAGCGAGCCGCCGGCTGGAGCCGGTGGAACTTCGGAGGACCGATGACTACGCAGGCCGACGGCATGACCAGCACCGACGGCAACAGCTGGATGCTCGAGCTCATCAGTGGCGTACGGGGGGTCAAGCATGTTGTGGTGCTCACCTCGGACGGCCTGATGAAGGTTCGGACGGACCAGACCCCGCTCGACACGGCCGACAAGGTCGCCGCGGCGTGTGCCGGACTTGCGGCACTGGGGATCGGAATGAGCAGGGAGTTCGGAAACAGCGACACGATTCGCCAGATTGTGGTGGAATTCGACGGAGGGTTCCTCTTTGTCCGGGGGGCCGGTGATGGTTCGCGGCTCGCGGTCGTCACCGATCCGGTGATCGACCCGGCGCTGATTGCCCAGCAGATGCAGGCCCAGGTCCTCATGATCGGGGAGCGCACCCTGGGCACGGAGCGGATCACGAGCTGATCCCGCACCGGGCGCCGTCGAAGGAAAGCAGTGCTCGGGCCTGGCAGGGCTCGAGGGTTCAGGCACCACCAGCTCGACCGATACCTGACCGACCGACAGGGGGCGAGGGGATGGACACCGAGGAGTACCACGACCACCCGGTGCGCTCATATGTGCTCACCTCGGGGCGGGCGCACCCGTCGCGCAACACGTTGCGACCAGAGACTCTTGTCCGTGCTGTCGAGAGCCGTCCCGTGCTCTCGACGGCGGGCCGGCTGGAGCGCGAGCTGGTACAGCTGTGCCGAGGCACGCTCGCGCTCGCGGAGGTCGCGGCCTACCTGCAGCTACCGGTCAGCCTCGTGGCGGTCATGGTCTCCGACCTGGTCGATTCGGGGAACCTGACGATTCGTTCCAACCATCAAGCGCACGTCCTGCCCGGCAAGGACATCCTGGAGAAGATTCTCGATGGACTCCGCAAGCTCTGACCGCACCACGCCCGAGCGGCACCTGGCGCCGACCGTGGCACGGTCGGTCAAGGTGCTCGTCGTCGGTGCCTTCGGGGTGGGCAAGACGACACTGATCGGCGCGGTCAGCGAGATCGACCCGCTGCGCACCGAGGAACGCATCACCACGGCGAGCGTCGGCATCGACCCGGGGCAGCCGAACAAGGAGACGACGACGGTCGCGATGGACTTCGGTCGCATCACCGTGACCGAGGACATCGCGCTGTACCTGTTCGGCACCCCGGGCCAGCGCCGCTTCTGGGACCTCTGGGCGGGCCTGGCCGACGGCGCCGTCGGCGCCCTCGTCATGATCGACACCCGGCACCTCGAGGACAGCTTCGAGGTCCTGGACCAGCTGGAGCTGCGGACCAAGATCCCGTTCGCCGTGGTCGTCAACCAGTTCCCGGACTCGCCGGACTATCCGCTGGAGCGCGTGCGCGCGGCCCTGGACCTGCTGCCGGAGACGCCCATCGTCGAGTGCGACGCGCGGGACCGGCAGTCCGCCGTACTCACCCTCATCACCCTGGTCGAGCACGCCATGACCTTCCCGGTGTTCCAGAAGGTCAACGCGTGACGTTGGCCAACAGACTGCATCTGAGGCTGGAGGACGTCGCGGACCGGATGCAGCTGTCGGACATCACGACGGCCCGGGATCCGCACAAGCTGTACGAGCAGCTCCGTGACGAGTGGGGCCCGGTCGCGCCGATGGACCTGGAGCCGGGCGTGCCCGCCTGGCTCGTGCTGGGGTACGACGAGGCGAGCAGCGTCATGCGCAACGAGCTGCTGTTCTCCCGCAACTCCCGCAACTGGCGGTACGTGCAGGAGCGTTCCCTGCCCGCTGACTCCGGGGTGTTCGCCGCCCTGGCACCCCGGGAGAACGCGTACTTCCTCGACGGTATGCAGCAGCGCCGCCTGCGCGCCCCGCTCGACGACGCCCTGAGCGGCGTGGACGAGAAGCGGCTCGCGCGCACCGTCGCGGTGACGTGCGAGGCGATCATCGACCGCTTGATGCCGCGTGGCGAGGCCGACCTCGTGAGCGAGTACGCGGTGTCCGTTCCCGTGATGGTCATGACCGAGATGTTCGGCATGAGCCTGTCCGACGGGAGCAAGATGCACGAGCTCACCGAGGCCGTGTACGCGGGCAAGGAGAAGGCCCGCGCGGCCGCGGCCGAGCAGGAGGCGCTGCTGGCGGTCATCGTGGCGACGCACCGGGCGGAGCCGGGCGAGGACCTGACGACCGCCCTCGTGAACCACCCGAACCACGCGAACGACGTGGAGGTGATGGCCTCGATCGGCGTGATGTTCAGCCTGGGGCACGACGCCGAGATCGCCTGGATCGCCAGCACGCTGCACATGATCCTGACGGACCCGGCGTTCGCGGCCCGCGTGCGCCGCGGTCGCCTCGACCTGGACGACGCGCTGGACGAGGTGTCGCGCCGGCACCCGCCCGCGCCGCACGTGCTGCCCCGGTTCGCCCGGCAGGACTGCGAGCTGGGCGGCCGCCGGATCGCCTACGGTGATGCTCTCGTGCCGGCCGTCGCCGCCGCGAACGCCGACCGGGCCATCCGCACGGACGACCCCTGGGAAGAGCTCGGCAGCCGGTTCCACCTCACGTGGGGTGCTGGTGCGCACGCCTGCCCTGCCCACCGCATCGGCCCGCTGATCGGCCGCATCGCCGTGGACACCCTGCTGCGCAGGATCCTCGACATGGAGCTGACCGTGCCGGCGGACGCGCTCAAGATGTCGATCTCGCCGTGGTCGCGCTACCCGCGCAGCCTTCCGGTCCGGTTCACCTCTCCGCCGACCGAGGGCGGCCCCCGCATCGAGCGCTGACCCCACCGAGGTAGAACTGTGGCGAAGTAGAACTGTGGCGAAGTAGAACGGGGGCCGGACCGCTGATCAGCGGTCCGGCCACAGCCCGGTGGGTCTCGTCATCCGGACG